>CALANC010000022.1 GCA_937925895.1 uncultured Desulfobacterales bacterium | reverse complement strand
ACGATAAAATGGGCATTGACAAACCTGCTAATGTTGATTGCACAGGTTGCCACGAAGAAAAAATAAAATCATAAGAGTATGCAAGTTAGAGAGACCTTTGAAAAATGTTCAATTTTGCTCAAGTTCAAGGAAGGCGAAAATTTAAACCACAGGAATACATGGAGTATGTTGAGGATTAAAATTTGAGCCTGACAAAGAAATTGGGCGAAAGAGGGCGTTTTGCAAGGGTCTCGTAAGATTTTAACAGGTGTTTCATATGTCAATATCACGTAGGAAATTTCTTGGATGGATGGGTGCAGCCGGTCTGAGCACTGCTTTAGTCAGCACGACAAGGGCCGCCCCGACCAAGCACTTTAAAGGATATCCTGATAGCCAAGGTGTTCTGTTTGACAGTAATTTGTGTATTGGATGCCGGCGGTGCGAGGAGGGGTGCAACAAGGTCAATGAATTACCAGCACCTGACCGGCCGTTTGATGATTTATCAATACTGAATGAAAAGCGGCGGACAACTGCAAAGACGTATACTGTCGTCAACCGGTTTAAGACTCCCAAAGGCCCGCTTTACCGAAAAAATCAGTGTAATCATTGCCTTGAACCTGCCTGTGCCTCGGCATGTTTTGTAAGTGCATTTAATAAAACAAAAGAAGGTCCGGTGGTATATGACGCTTCAATCTGTGTCGGATGCAGATACTGTATGATCGCCTGTCCGTTTGAGATACCGACCTATGAATATGACAAGGTCTTGGAGCCGCGGGTTATGAAATGCACCATGTGCTATTCCCGGGTTATCAAAGGTGAGCTCCCCGGATGTGTGGAAGCATGCCCCACCGAATCGCTGGTCTTTGGAAAGCGCAAAGATCTGATCTGGATTGCCAGGGAACGGATACGCAGATATCCGGATCGATACATAGATCACATATATGGGGAACAAGAAATGGGCGGAACCAGCTGGTTGTACCTATCCGGAGTACCCTTTAAAGACCTCGGCATGCGAGAAGATCTTGGCGTTATACCCGCACCAGAACTGACCTCCGGAGCGCTGAGCGCTGTCCCCATGGTCGTAGGCCTGTGGCCCGTCCTGCTTACCGGCATTTATGCCATAAAAAAACGTGGCGATAAAATTGCGGCTATGGAAAAAGATGCAACGGTAACTGCAGTATTGAATAGAGCTGAGGAAGAAGCCCGGTCAAAACTTTCAGAAGCCTTGGAAAGTGCTGCCAAGGAAAAAGAACTTTCTATAGAAAAAGCGGTTAAGGCAGCATTAGAAGAAGCTGCCAAGTCCAAACCCGAGGAGGATTCCTGATGTCTGAAAATGATTCGGCCGCCGAAAAATCGTGGCTAACGCTGTTTAACGTTGTGGCGGGGATTATCGTAATAATTGGTCTGATTATTACGGTGCTACGATTTACCGGAGGTCTGGCTACGGTTACAAATCTTTCAGACTACAATCCTTGGGGGATATGGATCGGATTTGATCTGCTTGTAGGTGTTGCCCTTGCTGCCGGTGGCTATGTAACATCCGCCGCAGTTTATATCTTCGGAATGAAGCGATATCATTCCGCCGTGAGGCCGGCAATCCTCACAGGGTTTTTGGGGTATGCTCTCGTCGTTCTCGCCCTCCATTATGATGTGGGGCGGCCGTGGCGGTTACCGTATCCCTTCATCGTTCAGCAAGGAACTACATCGGTCTTATTTGAAGTGGCTGCGTGTGTTGCGCTCTATCTTACGGTTCTTTTTATTGAATTTTCCCCTGCAGCCATGGAATGGCTAGGAATCAGAAAAGCACGCAACATCGTTGTTAAATTGACCTTGGTCTTGACCATATTCGGAGTGGTGCTATCCACCCTGCACCAGTCATCTCTGGGTGCCCTATTTCTAATTGCTCCTTCTAAGCTTCATCCCTTATGGTATTCACCCTTTTTGCCCGTATATTTCTTTGTCACAAGTATCATCGCCGGACTCTCCATGGTCATTTTCGAAAGCACGCTCTCATCTCGCTTTTTTAAGAACAAAATGGACGAAGTTCATCTCAAAGAGAAAAATGATGTCACCTTGGGATTTGGAAAAGCCGCTTCATTTGTTTTGGCCGGTTATTTTATTATAAAAGTTTTCGGAATATCTGCCGGTAACAACTGGCATTATCTGGGGACCGGTTACGGCGCCTGGTATCTTTTAGAACTTCTTGGATTTGTGGCTCTGCCGTGTTTTCTTTACGCTATTGGTGTTCGGGACAAGAACCTGTCACTGATTAAGTGGACGTCGGTCTTGGCTGTATTGGGCATCATCGTCAACAGATTTAATGTCTGCTTGATTGCTTTTAACTGGCATCTGCCTTCAAGTAAGCGTTATTTGCCCCACTGGTTGGAAATTGGGATTTCAATATTTATCGTCACGCTGGGTATTATTGCTTTCAGGTTTATCGTAACTCGTATGCCCATTTTGTACAACCATCCTAACTACGAGGATACGCACTAGAAAAAAGGAAAAAATTACTTATGGAGGGAATATATTACACACTGCATGATTTCCTTCTCCACGCTGAAAGTATAACTTACCTTCTCATCGTGTTGGCCTTAATTGGAATTACTGCATTCTGGTGGTTTCTTGCCGAAAATGATGATGATTAAGAAAAATAATCTTGGTCAATAATGGAACATTTCGTATTCTGTTTTGCCGCCAAGTAAAGAATCTATCTTATTCTGAACTTCCTGCCTCTCCTTGCTTAACAGCCATTTCTCCCAGGCATTCGGCGAATTCCAGTTACTGATGACCAGAAACACGTCGGGTCTATCCAAACTTTTTAATGTTTCACCGGAAATGTAACCCTTTTGTTTTGAAGAAAGAATTCTGAGTTCCCTGACCAGAGGTATAATTTCCTTAACCTTGTCTTTTGGCACAGTTCGGTTAATAAGAATCTTTACAACCATTTTACCTCCCTTTTGAGCTGTGCCTTCATTGGATATGCATCGATTCTTATTTTTGCTCCAGCTCATTTAGATGCTTATTTTGGTTTTTCTGGAAATCCATTCGTGTCAGCTGGCACGTATCAATTTAAGTACCTAAATTTTCATGATTTAGATAGTATATCAAATTATCCCATTGTTAAGCAATAAGTTCCGCAAATTCGAGGATATATTTCTGCTCCTTGACCTTGGTGCCCCATTGGGTCCCTTCCTGTTCATAAACGAGTTTGAACCCAAACTTTTCATAGAGGTGCCGAGCTGCATCCAGACCCGCAAACGTCCAGAGATAAACTCGGTGATACTTCCTCTCCTTGCAGAACCTCACAGCTTCCTCCATGAGCCTGTTACCAAAACCTCGCCTTTGCAATGCCGGTGACATGATGAACCACCGTAAATGGGCACCTTCAGATCGGGCGGTAATGCCGTCAATGATAATGGATCCTTCAACCTGTTGGTTGAGACACACGGTCCAAAATCCATCCCGTGTTTCATTAAACCGGTTTATGAACGCAGATAATTCTGCCGCAACTTTGGCCTCAAAGAACTTTCCAAAACCCCAATCATGATGATAGTAAAGGGCATGCAACTCCACTATCCGTCCAATGGCACCCGGAATGTATCCCAACAATTCTATGTCACTCAT
>CALANC010000021.1 GCA_937925895.1 uncultured Desulfobacterales bacterium | reverse complement strand
CGTATTTGCATGATCTGGAAGAATTTGTAACTTTTTTAAATGAACAACGGATTTCAGAAGGGAAAAATCAGAAAAACGTTGGAATTTTCAAGGCCGATCAAATTGATAGATTGCTGATTAGGGGCTACCTTGGATTTCTTCACAAAAAGAATAAAAAATCTACCATAGCCCGGAAACTCTCAGCGGTGCGCTCTTTTTTTAAATATCTTGTCAAACATGGTGTTATATCAGACAATCCACTAGATTTGATTTTAACGCCAAAGCAGAAAAAAGTAGTTCCAACCTATCTTCCGGTTGACGACATTTTCAGGTTGCTCGATTCCGTAAAGACCGATACACTGCTGGGCTTGAGAAATCGAGCGATTTTGGAAACGCTTTATTCAAGCGGGATTCGCGTTTCGGAACTAGCTGGTATGAATATTTTTGATGTAGATTTTTTAAAATGTGTGATTCGCGTTCTCGGGAAAGGAAACAAGGAAAGGATTGTGCCTATAGGAAATAAAGCTTTGGATGCCATTCAAGCTTACAGAAAAAGATTGCACCTAGAATTGGGGATAAAGGCCGACGAAAACAAGCCGCTTTTTTTAAATAATAAAAAAGGGCGCCTGACGACCAGATCGATCGCCCGGATCATTGAAAAAGCGGCCAAGCAATGCGGCATATTAATACCGGTTTCACCCCACGCATTACGGCACACATTTGCTACCCACATGCTCGATGCGGGGGCGGATCTGAGGGTGGTTCAAGAACTCTTAGGGCACAAAAGTCTTTCAACGACTCAGAAGTATACTCACGTTAGCATAGACAGATTGATGGAGACTTATGATAAAACCCATCCAAGACGATAGAAGAAGGAGAGAGTTTTACGATGGATTTTCATGGAACAACAGTTTTGGCCGTTAGGAATAAAGGTAAAGTGGCAGTAGCAGGGGACGGACAGGTTACTTTGAATAATACCATTTTGAAGCATAAAGCAAAAAAGGTGAGAAGGATATACAACGACAAAATTATTGTCGGATTTGCCGGTGCTGCAGCCGATTCTCTAAATCTTTCTGAACGACTTGAAGCAAAATTGGAGCGCTACAACGGGAATTTAACTCGTAGCGCGGTCGAGTTGGCCCGAGATTGGAGAACCGACAAATATCTCAGACGGCTCGAAGCAATTATGATCGCGGTAGATGGGGACAATATGTTTGTTATTTCAGGTAACGGTGACGTAATAGAACCCGAGGAGGGGGTTATCGGAATCGGATCCGGTGGTGTTGGCGCTCAGGCAGCAGCGATGGCTCTGATAAATCATACGGAAATGGATGCAGTTGATATAGTTAAAGCGTCCATGAAAATCGCGAGCTCCTTATGCGTGTTTACCAATACAGACGTAACCGTTGAGGAGATACAAACAAATCATTAGAAACGGTTTACAATTTCTTTTTCACGTTGCTTGCTTTATATAAAATAATGGATAATAAATATAAACATGAGCGATCTTAAACCTATTGAAATAGTTAAAGAACTTGATAAATATATAATTGGTCAGGACAAAGCAAAACGTTCTGTTGCTATCGCTTTGAGAAACCGGTGGCGGAGGCAGCAGGTCTCTGAAGATATCCGGGACGAGATTGCGCCAAAAAACATCATACTTATCGGCCCGACCGGTGTAGGAAAGACCGAGATTGCCAGGAGGCTTTCGAACCTAACGGATTCTCCTTTTAGTAAAGTTGAAGCCTCCAAGTTTACTGAAGTCGGATATGTGGGACGGGATGTCGAATCCATGGTTAGGGATCTCCTCGAACTTACGGTAACGCTGCTCAAAACCAATGAACAGGAGGCTGTCAGGGATAAAGGGCGTCAGATTGCCGAAGAACGAATGCTTGATATTCTGCTGCCAAAATCAGGATCGGAACAGACCCAAAAATACAAAGACACGGGGGATGTTCTGACCGTGGTTGCAATAGACGACGGCAGTGAAACCGTAACAACCAGGGAAAAACTCCGAAGCATGCTCCGTAGCGGGCAACTTGATAACAGATATGTGGATCTTGAGGTTTCGGACCGGAACATGCCCGTTGTGGAGATCTTTTCCAATGTTGGTATGGAAGAATTGGGAATTAATTTTAAAGACATGTTGGGAGGCATACTTCCAAGAAGCACAAAGCGCCGAAAAATAAAAGTCCCGGAAGCCATGGAAGTGATTGCCGCAGAGGAAGCCCAGAATTTGGTAGATTTGGACAAAGTGGTAAAAGAGGCCGTCAAAAAAGTCGAACAATCAGGTATAATTTTCCTTGACGAGATTGATAAGATTGTGGGGAAGAGCGGAACTCATGGCCCGGATGTATCCAGAGAGGGCGTTCAAAGGGATCTGCTGCCAATCGTTGAGGGGAGTCATGTTAACACCAAATATGGTCCCCTTCGAACAGATAATATCCTTTTCATCGCCTCCGGCGCTTTTCACACAGTCAAACCGTCGGATTTGATTCCGGAGTTGCAGGGAAGATTTCCCATCAGAGTGGAGTTGAACGCCCTGGGCAGTATAGAGTTTGAAAAGATATTGACCGAACCAAAAAATGCCCTGTTACTTCAATATATCGAACTGTTAAAGACCGAAGGTGTAGACGTTTTCTTTGATAATGAAGCCATTAAAGAAATTGCGAAGATCGCTGAAGAAGTAAACAACATGACCGAAAATATCGGGGCCAGGCGACTCCATACCCTCATGGAATGTTTGCTGGAAGACATCCTTTTTGACGCGCCGGACCTGGAAGAAAAGAGCGTCCGCATCGACAAAAAATATGTTGAAGAAAAGCTGACGGAGATTAAGGACGATGATGATCTGAGAAGATATATTTTGTAACCAGTAATAAATAAAAATATGAAATCAAATGTCGCAGATATCCTTGTAGAGGCGCTGCCTTACATACGCCGTTTCAGTGGCATGACCATCGTTATTAAGTATGGAGGGCATGCCATGGTTGATGAAAAACTGAAGCGGGATTTTGCCCGCGATATCACCTTGATGAAATTTATTGGTATGGATCCGGTTGTCGTCCACGGCGGTGGTCCTCAGATAAACAAGGTCCTCGAACAAATGGGAATGCACCCAAAATTTGTAAGAGGGATGCGCCTGACGGATCAGCCGACAATGGATGTGGTGGAGATGGTTTTGGGTGGCAAGGTTAACAAAGGGATCGTCGCTCAAATCAATCAACAGGGGGGCAAGGCTGTAGGCCTTACAGGAAAGGATGGAGGACTCATATGTGCTGAAAAACTCCACATCGTTTATCATGAAGGTGAGGATAAACCACCCGAGATAATAGATCCGGGTTTGGTCGGTCGGGTCACTGAAGTTAATCCGGATATCATAAATACGTTGACCCGGCAGGATTTTATTCCGATCATCGCACCGGTGGGTATCGGAGAATCAGGCGAAACCTACAACATAAATGCAGATCTTGTCGCCAGCAGTGTGGCAATGGCACTTTCAGCGGGTCGTCTTATTTTTCTTACAGACGTTGACGGCCTCCTCGATACGTCTGGATCGCTCATATCTTCAATAGGGGCGGAAGACATCAATCATATGATAAAAAAAAATGAGATTACAGGAGGAATGATTCCTAAGATTGAGTGTGCCTTAGAGGCCTTAAAACAAGGTATTGAAAAGGTTCATATTATTAATGGGAGTAAACAGCACGCCTTGTTATTGGAGCTTTTTACAGATAGGGGTATAGGTACGGAGGTAACCTATGAGACCTTTTAAAAACATCCCCTTTTGCCCAATTTCTGCGTCAGACTCAGATTTTAGTCCTCGAAATACTCAACGTATGCCTGCGGGTAAAATCTTCGTCTTCTTTGAACTAGAACTCCGGTTAAATATTAAATTCGGATTTAACTGGGCAGGCAAAATTGAATACTTTAAAGTGGTCTCCCAATAACGTCTGTTTTAATGGATTGGTTAGAAGATTATGACAAACGATATAATGGAAATAGCCGATCGGGTTATCGCAAAAACGTATAAAAGATTCCCCGTCGTCATTGCCAAGGGAAAGGGGTGCACACTTTGGGATACTCAAGGCAAGAGTTATATTGATTTTGTTGCCGGGATTGCCGTTTGCAACCTTGGTCATGCCCATGCGGCGGTGGCCGATGCGCTCGCCAACCAGGCCAACACCCTTTTTCACGTGTCTAACCTTTACTATACTATTCCCCAGGTAGAGCTGGCATTGTGGCTCACGGAAAATAGTTTTGCCGATCGGGTGTTTTTCTGTAACAGCGGAGCTGAAGCAAACGAAGCCGCTATTAAACTTGCTAGAAAATATTTTAAGGAAAAAGGAGAAAACGATCGGTATGGAATTGTCTCTATGGAAAAATCTTTTCATGGAAGAACGATGGCGACGCTTTCTGCAACCGGACAAGATAAAATAAAAAAGGGGTTCGAACCTGTTCTTGAAGGGTTTGAACATATACCGTTCAACGACATAGAGGCATTGAACAAAACAATAGGCCCGCACACATGTGCGGTATTGATAGAACCTATTCAGGGCGAAGGTGGTGTTCGCTGTCCGGATACTGAGTACCTTAAAGCAGTCCGGGAGCTTTGTAATGAAACGGAATCTCTCCTGATTTTTGATGAAATACAAACCGGAATAGGGCGGACGGGCAAGCTTTTCGCCTATGAGCATTTTGGTATTGAACCGGACATAATGACGCTGGCAAAAGCCCTTGGCAATGGATTGCCCATAGGCGTGATGCTGGCAAAGGAGCATGTGGCTGATGCGTTCGGACCGGGGTCTCATGCTTCGACGTTTGGAGGAACACCGGTGGTCACCGCAGCCGCCATGGAAGTTGTAAACACCCTTTTTGAAGAAAGTGTTCTTGATCACTGTCTGGACATCGGAACATATTTTAAAGAAAGACTTATTTGGTTAAAAGAAAGACATGAAACCATTCAGGATGTTCGGGGTTTAGGCCTTCTATTGGGCATGAAACTCACCATCAACGGGGAGCCTATTGTTAATTCTTGTATGGAAAGAGGATTTTTAATCAACTGTATCCAGGACAATATTTTACGATTCGTCCCTCCACTCATTATAGAGAAAAAAGAGATAGATGCGTTGATTGCGTGTCTGGATGAATTGTTAGGACAGATGTAATATATACCGATGTCTGGGCCAGCATGGGGCAGGGGAGTGAACATGGTGAAAAGATGCTTGCGTTTGAGCAATTCCAGGTCGATACAGCGCTATTACAACAGGCGGCGAAAGACGTTATCGTCATGCATTGCCTCCCGGCTCGCAGCGGGGAGGAAATAAGCGAAGAGGTATTGGAAGGTCCAAATTCCGTTGTTTGGGATCAGTCTAATACCAAACTTTATATGCATAAAGCAATACTTGAAGCATTCCTAAATCGATAATGGAGATTGATTGTGTCAAATACTGTTAAAAAAATCGTTCTAGCCTATTCTGGAGGTTTAGATACCTCTGTAATTTTAAGATGGCTCATTGAAACATACCGCTGCGAAGTGATCGCCTTTTATGCTGATATCGGCCAAGAAGACGATTTAAAGCAGATAGAGGAGAATGCATTAAAAACAGGGGCATCCAAAGTGTATATAGATGATTTGCAGGAAACATTTGTAGAAAATTATGTTTTTCCTGCTTTTCGAGCAAATGCCATTTATGAAGGCCAATATCTTTTGGGAACGTCACTTGCCCGACCTTTGATAGCCAAACGCCAAATGGAGGTAGCCCAGATTGAAGAAGCAGATGCGGTGGGTCATGGTGCTACCGGAAAAGGAAACGACCAGGTGCGATTTGAGCTTAGTTATTTTTCCATGGATCCCTATATCAGGATTATTGCTCCGTGGCGCGAATGGGATCTTAATTCTCGCAGTGCATTGATGGAGTTTGCCCATCAGCATGGTATCGAAGTGCCGACTACCCGGGCAAAACCATACAGCATCGATAGGAACCTGCTTCACATTAGTTTTGAAGGAGGTTTGCTCGAAGATCCATGGAAACAACCACCTGAAGATATGTATACGCTTACCACCTCTCCCGTGGATGCACCAGACGAACCTGAACGGATTGAAATTAGATTTAAAAAGGGTGATCCGGTGGCTATTAACAATCAATATCTGTCACCGGCGAATCTCCTGAAAGAACTTAACAGGCTGGGGGGGCGACATGGTATTGGAAGAGCAGATATTGTTGAAAATCGTTTTGTGGGTATGAAATCGCGCGGTGTATACGAGACCCCTGGAGGTACAGTGCTGAGAGCCGCCCACATGGCCATTGAATCGATTACCATGGACAGAGAAGTTATGCATTTGCGTGATTCAATGATCACTAAATACTCCGAGCTCGTTTATTACGGTTTTTGGTTTTCTCCGGAAATGAGATTACTTCAAGACATGATCGATCAGACCCAGAAAAATGTTACAGGAACCGTGCGCCTTGAGCTCTATAAGGGCAATTGTTGTATTCTCGGGCGCAAATCGAATGAATCCATATACAGTGAGGATTTTGCCACCTTTGAAGACGATAGTGTTTACAATCAGAAAGATGCGGAAGGCTTTATCCGTCTGAATGCATTGCGATTAAGAATTGCCAAGATGATGAAAAAATAGCACGATCAAGAGAGAATGCTTATGTCTAAAAAACCTTGGAGCGGCCGGTTTACTGAACGGACAAATAAAATTGTTGAAAACTTTACGGCCTCAATCGATGTAGATAAGCGGCTTTATTCTTACGATATCGAAGGCAGCATTGCTCATTGTCGAATGCTGGCCAAGACTGCTATTATTTCAGAAGACGAAGCTTCATCAATCATTGAAGGCCTCAATGTGATCAAAAGAGAGATAGATCGCGGTGAATTCCATTTCGACAACAGCCTGGAGGATATTCATATGCATATAGAGGCCAGGCTTGTTCAAATCGTCGGCAAAGCGGCTCAGATGCTTCATACGGCTAGAAGCAGAAACGATCAGGTGGTTCTGGACGTGCGGATGTATCTCAGAGATGAGATTCATAAGATTTTAAATGGTCTCGCGGAACTAAAAATAGTCTTGGTCGACTTTGCCAAGACGTACTTGGATGTTGTTTTACCCGGATACACCCATTTACAACGGGCCCAGCCGGTTCTTTTGTCTCATCACATGATGGCCTATTATGAGATGTTTTCGAGAGATTCTGAGAGATTCGGTGACTGCCTGAAACGCACAAACGTGATGCCGCTGGGAAGCGCGGCTCTTGCCGGAACAACGTATCCCATCGACAGAGAATACACGGCAAGGCTTCTTGATTTTCCTGAGGTTTCGGCCAACAGCATTGATGCGGTCTCTGACAGGGATTTTATCATGGAATTTTTATCAGCAGCAAGCATTTCCATGGTTCACTTCAGCCGCATGTCGGAGGAGTTTATTCTGTGGTCGTCATCCGAATTTGGATTTATTGAGCTTCCAGACGCTTTTGCTACCGGCAGCAGCATTATGCCCCAAAAAAAGAATCCGGATGTTCCCGAGCTGGTTCGAGGGAAAACCGGTCGGGTCTTTGGAGACCTTTTGGCGATGTTGACGATTATGAAATCATTACCGTTGGCTTATAACCGTGACATGCAGGAAGATAAGGCGACCTTGTTCAGTGCTGTAGATATCCTGAAAGATTGTATCGAAATTTTCGGGAAAATGGTGCCAAAATTAATAATAAACCGAGACGCAATGTTGCGTGCAACATCCACCGGGTTTTTGAATGCCACGGATATGGCAGACTATCTGGTTACCAAGGGGATGCCATTTCGACAGGCTCACAGCTGTGTCGGTCAGGCCGTTGTTTTTGCGGCCGGTAAAAATCAGGAACTCCACGAACTTAATATAGAAGAGTTAAAATCCTTTTCATCTTTAATCCAAGAGGACATTTTTGACATTTTGGCAGTCGATCAAATGATAAACCGAAGAAATTCCATTGGTGGAACGGCCAAAGAAAGTGTCAGGGATGCGATTAACAAGGCGGAAAAGAAGCTTGACGAAATGATAAAAGACTAAATCCGGGTGAATCATGTTAAGAAAAAACCGAAAACATTCGGGCTTATCCCTTTCTATTTTAATTATCCTCGCTTTTTTTGTTGCAGGATGCGGAAAAAAGGCTCCGCCCAAGCCGCCCATAAAGGGAAAAATCCATACTTTTTCACAACAATTGATACACAGCTTCGTGTAGCAGAGGACGAAATATGCATCACTTTATTTACCGTGACAAAAATATGTATTGTGAGGATGTCCCGGTACAAAACATAGCTGAAGAAGTAGGCACGCCTTTTTATTTGTACAGCTACGCTACCTTAAATAGACACTTTCTCATTTTTGATGAGGCTTTCAATGGCTTAACCAGACTTGTCTGTTATTCTGCCAAGGCAAATACCAACCAGGCCATTTTGAAGCTTTTTGAAAGCCTTGGTGGAGGGCTGGATATCGTTTCAGGCGGAGAACTGTATCGCGGCTTACATGCCGGTTTCTCGCCGGACCGAATCGTGTATTCTGGGGTTGGTAAGCGAATCGACGAAATCGATTACGCTCTTGAAACGGGGATATTAATGTTCAACGTAGAGTCAATTGAAGAGCTCCGACTTATCGATGAAAGGGCCGGTCTTTTGAACCGAAGAGCTCCCATTGCAATTCGCGTCAATCCTGATGTTGATCCCAAGACGCATCCTTACATTTCGACGGGTTTGGAGAAAAATAAGTTCGGTATCGACGCCCAAACCGCCATTGAAGGGTATAAGATTGCAAATGAGTTGCAGAACATAGAAGTTGTCGGTATTGATTGTCACATCGGATCTCAGATTACAGAAGCCGAACCTTTTAATGAAGCCTTGGGTAATTTAAAAGACCTCATACATAAGCTGGAAAAAATGGGAATCGGAATTGAGTACCTCAATATGGGAGGTGGTCTCGGAATCACGTATGATGATGAATCTCCACCCCAACCTCATGAGTATGCCAAGCCAATTGTTGACTCTCTAAAAAACTCGAAGCTTCAACTTATACTGGAACCCGGCAGAGTTATCGTTGGAAATGCCGGCGTACTGATTACCAAAGTGCTTTTCAGAAAGTCCGGCAAAGTCAAAGAATTTGTTATTACAGATGCAGGGATGAACGATCTTATGCGGCCCACGCTTTACAAAGCTTTTCATGACATCAAACCGGTTGTCAAGAATGAGAACAGGCAGATAGTGGCGGATGTTGTAGGGCCGATATGTGAATCCTCAGACTTCTTGGCTGTTGACCGTAGAATGCCGGATGTTGAACGAGGTGATCTCCTGGCAGTGATGAGCGTGGGTGCGTACGGATTTACCATGTCATCAAATTACAATTCCAGGCCTAAGGCAGCCGAGGTGATGGTAAAAGGCGATCAATTCCATGTTATAAAGACCCGACAGAGCTACAAGGATCTGGTCGAAGGCGAGTCGATTCCTCCCTTTTTTGATGTTTGAAGCCGATCGATTCCTAAGTTATTTCCGGTTTATCCGGGTTAGGCGTAAGAATTATGGCGCGGATTAATTTTTTTAAGATGAGCGGCAGCGGCAACGATTTCATCATCATCGACAATCGAAGTAATGTTGTTGATCGCACAGAATTATCCCAATTCATTTCACAGGTATGTCGCAGAAAGATGTCAGTTGGTGCAGACGGATTTATACTTGTGGAAGATGCTGAAAAAGCAGATTTCAAGTGGCGCTTTTTCAATTCCGACGGCAGTAGGGCGGAAATGTGCGGTAACGGCGCAAGATGTGTGGCCCGCTATGCGTTCTTAAATAAAATTGCCGGACCTGAAATGTTCTTTGAAACTGATGCCGGTATCGTTCAAGCCCAAGTTACGGAGGACGGCGTAAAAATAAAAACAACCGATCCATCGGATCTTAAAACGGATTATACGATTCAGCTCGAAAATCATACACTCACTGTTTCAAGCATAAATACCGGGGTTCCCCATGTGGTGATTGAGATAGACGATCTTGAAGGAGTTGCAGTGAACGAAATGGGAAAGGAGATCCGGTTTCACGACATGTTTGCCCCTGCCGGAACAAATGTGAATTTCATAAATCTTAGAAAAGATGATACCATTGCCGTCAGGACCTATGAACGGGGCGTTGAGAATGAAACATTGGCCTGTGGTACGGGAGCAATTGCAAGTGCGATTGTCATGGCGGAAAAGGCAACGGTTGGATCTCCTGTGAAAATATTGACTAGGAGTGGTGGATACTTGTACGTCTATTACCAAGAAAAGCAGGGCAGGTATTATAACGTCTATCTTGAAGGTGATGCCCGCCTTATTTACCAGGCGCAACTGTTAGAGGATGCATGGAAAGATTAAGACCTTTGAAACACACCCTCTTTTGTCCAATCTCTGTGTCGGGCTCAAATTTTGCGCGAAGTGGCGCTTATGCGCTATGTGCGGAATACTCAATGTATGCCTGCCTGCCCCGTAGGTCCGGCAGATCGTACTGGGGTGGTTAAATTTTTTGTCTTCCTTGACCTTGAACAAAATTGAATATTTTTCAAAGGTCTTAGGTAAAGGGGAAAGTATCATAATGAGTCACACCGCCTATATCGGTGCCGGGTCCAACATCGGAGACAAACTGTCGAACTGCAAGAAGGGCATTGAGGCCCTGGTAAAATCTGTAAAAGCAACCCTAAAGAAGCAATCACGGTTTTATCGAACCGAACCGGTTGGTTTCAAGGACCAAGACTGGTTCATTAATGTTGTCGTTAAGTTAGAAACCGATCTGGATCCTTTTCAACTGCTGAATGAACTGAAGTCAATAGAGCGTTCTGTCGGCCGGGTTCATAATCCTATAAAATTCGGCCCCAGGGTTCTTGATCTGGATATTCTTTTTTATGATGATTTGGTGACAAATGCCTCCGGACTCATCATTCCTCATCCCCGGATGCATAAAAGACGTTTTGTGATAAAACCAATTTGTGATATAGATCCTAAGATTGTTCATCCTCTCCTAAAAAAAGATATGCAATATCTGTTAGACAATATGAATGAAAATGAGCAAAGGGTTGTTGAGTATTCATGCGACTATTAATCTTATTAGCCGTTATATATCTTTGTTTCAGAATGATAAAATCCTGGATACGCCAAAATTCAACTTCTCAAAGACCTTTATCTTCAACACAAGTCGCCGAATTAGATGATGTCATGGAAAAGGATCCTTTTTGTGAAGTATATTTTCCTAAAAAAGATGGCGTGCACTTGAAATTCGATGGGAAAGATTTGTATTTCTGCGGGAATGAATGCAGAGACAAGTTTATAGTAGAGCAGTCTAAATTTGAAAAAGAATAACATCGATACGATAATTATTGACTCCGGTTTTTCCGGGTAAGGAGGTTATTGTTAAATGAAATTTTTTTTAGATACGGCAAATGTAAGAGAAATTAAAGAGGCCCACAGTATGGGAATGGTCGATGGCGTTACTACCAATCCCAGTTTAATTGCTAAAGAAGGCAGAGATTTTGAAGAGGTTATAAAAGAGATTTGTGAAATTGTGGACGGGCCCGTGAACGCTGAAGTTGTCAGTGTTGATACAGAGGGTATGCTCAAAGAAGCTCGTCATTTGGTGAGAATAGGCGATAATATCGTTATTAAAGTTCCTATGACGGTGGATGGCTTGAAAGCGACGCGCAGGCTTTCAGACGAGAACATAAAAACAAATGTAACCTTGGTCTTTTCGCCCCTGCAAGCGCTTATGGCTGCAAAAGCTGGAGCGGCTTTTGTAAGCCCTTTTATCGGGCGTCTCGATGACTTGTCACAAGAAGGCATGCTGCTGGTAGAACAGATTGTTGAGATATACAGTAACTATGCATTTGATACAGAGATAATCGTTGCAAGTATAAGAAATCCGCTCCATGTGCTCGATTCTGCCTTGATTGGCGCTGATATAGCAACGATTCCATTCAGTGTTCTTAGTAAATTGGCATCGCATCCATTAACCGACAAAGGCCTTAAATCCTTTCTTGACGACTGGAAGAAATCTCAAAAATAATTTTCAATCGAAATGTAAGTAAATGCTACAGAAGCAACAACTCATAAAAATAATTAGCCATCCAAACAGCCTGACCCTGTTTCGCGTAGCTGCAGTGCCGATTATTGTTATTTTACTTATGTTTCCGAACCGATTTAATACGTTTTTAGCTGCGCTGTTTTTCAGTGTGGGTGCAATTACCGATTTTTTGGATGGGTTTTTTGCCAGACAGAAAGGACTGGTATCAAAGTTTGGTAAAGTAATGGATCCGATTGCCGATAAACTGCTGGTGTCTTGCGCTTTTATTATGATTGCTTCTCACGGATGGATACCCGCTTGGATCGTCTGCATAATCATAGGAAGAGAAATTGCGGTGACCGGATTGCGCAATATTATCGCT
>CALANC010000020.1 GCA_937925895.1 uncultured Desulfobacterales bacterium | reverse complement strand
ACGCCCACTATCTTGTGATTTCTTAAAATGGGAGAGCAAGTCACTCGCGTTTGAAAAGGAACTCTCTGAGTCCGTGGCGGCAAACATAAGATTTAATTGGCGTGAAGGGGGCCATCATGGCCAAAACATCTCTGTTCTGACGATCACATAAGGGGAGATGTAGGTGGGGCTGCGGGCGTAGGTGAACCCGAAAATCTTTTCCTAGCACAAACGTATTAACTACAGACGATACCGACTGCTCGCCGAGGACAAATAAAACAACCGTTCCTCCAGGCTTGAGCATTTTATAACATAATTCAACCAGCTTGCCGGCTTCGTGCTCATCCAGACGGTCGGCCAACTCCCACAACAATATTCCGTCAAATGATTCGGGAGGGTAATCCAAATGCTTCCATATTTGACTGACAGGACGTTTTTTGCTCAAACATCTCATCAGATGAAGAAACATATCGCAAACATACAGCCTCTTCACATATCTGGTGAAAAAGAGGATGTTTTCATGGCAGGCCGGTCCTACATCTAAAACTTGCTTCTGTGGCTGGTCCTCCAGACCTTCGACGAACAGCTTAAGGATATTGCTGGTGTAGTCGGCTGTTTCCGGTTGAGTGATTGTATTTTTTCGCGGCCGATTTGCCGAGATAACCAATGATCACTTCCTCTTGCTGATCTCCCCGGCCGGGGTAACTGTTCCCTTCCCCGGTTCTGAGGCAGTCTTTTCTTCCAGTCTGCTTACCGAAGCGTACTTTTTTGCGGACTCTTGTGTTAATTCAATGGCTGCTTTAAGATGGGCTCCGTCCTCTACTGAGATGCTCTTGGCTTTAATTTCACCACTGAAGTCAGCGTCTTTAGTAATGTTTACTTTGCCTTCGGCGTTTACGTTGCCCACCAATTTTCCACTGATGGTAACATTTGCCGCCCGGATTTCAGATTCTACCTTGCCTTTTGTACCAATGGTCAGATGGTGTGCTTCTACCTCGATACTTCCCTTGACGGATCCTTCAATGACAAGATCTCCTTTACCTTTTATGGCCCCTTCGATTGAAATCTGTTCCCCGATGAGGGTCTTATCCGCTGTGGCAACACTTTTTGTGGAGATAAGGGTATCCGTTTCTACCGGCTTGTCTTTTTTAAACATATGTACCTCCTTTGATAACTATAAAAAGTCAACTATTCATGGTTATTGACTGATTAAATTCAAAATAATCAAGAGTTTCAATCGACACCTTGAGTCAATACATTGCCCACAAAAAAATGTCAAGAATATTATATGGTTATCCATTTCAAAAATTCAAAAAATAACCGAAGTGAATGCAACAACAGGCAAACAAATAGAGTAAATGATTGAAAAATTCCTTGGCAAAATTTAAAAGATATATATAATATTGAGTAAATCTGTATATGAAGATCCAAAAAGAGTCCATACGACTTTTGCCAAGCTTTCAGATTTCCAAAATATTTAGCATTTCACTTGAATCCTTGAATCCTTGAACCCTTGGCCCCTTGAATCCTTTTTGAATCACTCCAACTCTTTTATTGATGATCCATATTCAAAAATTTTTTAAGCTTATCGTTTCAATAGACTTTTTGCTTTTTGGGCGATGTTTTCCGGAGTAAAGCCAAATTTTTCCATCAATGTCCCGCCGGGCGCCGAAGCTCCGAACCTCGTTATGCCCATGACGGCATCGCTGTTCCCGATATAACGTTCCCATCCCAGTGGTATGCCGGCTTCTATTACCAGACGTTGCGTCACTTCCGGCAAAAGCACCTTGTCTTGATATTCCCGAGATGTCTTTTCAAACAGTTCCCAGCTCGGCATGCTTACGACCCGTGCGGCAATGCCGTCCCGGCCAAGTAATTTTTGTGCTTCAAGTGTCGGATGTACTTCTGATCCTGTTGCAATCAGAATAAGGTCTGGTTTGTCGTCCAAATCAACCAGAATATAGGCGCCGTATGAGAGATCTTTTACGGAGTTATTCTGATTCAACACCGGGAGCTTTTGACGGCTGAGAATCAATGCAACCGGTCCGTTTTTCATCTGAACTGCCTGACGCCATGCCTCTGCAGTTTCGGTGGCATCGGCCGGGCGGATAACCGTCAGGCCGGGAATGGCACGCAGAGCAGTTAAATGCTCAACAGGCTGATGTGTGGGACCGTCTTCACCCACGGCGATGCTGTCGTGGGTAAATACATAGATGATGGGCAACTTCATTATGCTTGCCAAGCGTATTGAAGGTCTCATATAGTCGGCAAAAACAAGAAACGTGCCGCCAAAAGGCCTTAGCCCCTTATGGAGAAACATGCCCGACATGATTCCCCCCATGGCATGCTCCCTGACACCAAAACGTATATTGCGTCCGTCAAAGTTATGGTTCTGAAAGTCATGGGAAGAGTCGATATATGTTTTCGTTGAAGGTGCCAGGTCTGCGGATCCACCGATAAGTGTAGGGAGTTTTGGTGCAATAGCATTGAGAATGACACCGGAAGCGGCTCGTGTTGCAATGGGATTATCTGAGGCCGTAGATTTTGGCATGTCTGCATCCCAACCTGCGGGTAATTGACCGCTCATGGCATCTACCCATTGTTTTGCGAGATCGGGATATTCTGAAGCGTAGGCATTGTATTTTTCGCGCCACCTGTTTTCAGCTTCTCTTCCTTCTTCCAGTTGTTGTTTGAATCTGGTCGACACCTGGTCGGAGATTTGAAAAGTGATGTCAGCCGGACATCCCAAGTTCTGTTTTGTCAGAACAACCTCTTCTTCACCAAGGGGCGCACCATGCGCAGCAGCAGAACCCTGTTTGTTCGGACTGCCGAAAGCGATATGGGTACGAAGGCGAATCAAGGTTGGCCGTTTGGGTTCCGCTTTGGCTTGGACAAGGGCAGCAAAAATTGCCTTCACATCATTTCCGTCGTTAACTTCTAATATGTGCCAGTTGTAGGCCTTGAAGCGAAGAGCAACGTCTTCTGTGAAAGCGATGTCGGTACTCCCTTCAATGGAAATTTTATTGTCATCATATATACAGATTAATTTGGCGAGTCCCAAATGTCCCGCAAGAGATGCGGCCTCGGAGGCGATCCCTTCCATCATGTCCCCGTCACTGCAGATTATATAGGTGTAATGATCCACAATTTCACGATCCGGTTTGTTAAACCATGCCGCCAGATGCCGTTCGGCCATAGCCATTCCCACGGCATTTGCAAAACCCTGACCGAGGGGGCCGGTTGTGGTTTCCACTCCCGGTGTATGCCCGAATTCAGGATGTCCGGGAGTTTTGCTTCCCCACTGCCGGAAATTTTTTATCTCATCGAGACTTACATCATAACCTGAGAGATAAAGCAGACTGTAAAGAAGCATAGAGGCATGTCCGGCTGAAAGGACAAACCGATCTCTGTCCAACCAACCTGGGTTTTCGGGATTATGTTTCATTATGCGAGTCCAAAGAACATAAGCTGCCGGGGCAAGACCCATGGGCGCGCCAGGATGACCGGAGTTTGCTTTTTGAACAGCGTCCATGGAAAGTGTGCGGATGGTGTTAATACAAAGTGCATCTAATCCTCCCTGATTTCCAGACACATCGTTATTCATTAGTGATTTCTCCTTTCTTAGGATTTTTTTGTTCTAAATTTTATGTTAGATTTGTCTACCTCAGCATTCATAGGGCTCGCAAATATTCTGGTTTAAGCGGCACTTTACCTTCAAGAGCTTCTTCAATAAGCTTAATAACAGTGTCTTTGTCCCTTGGCAGTCTTGCCTTAATAGGAAGATAATTCGAGGCGTGGTTAGCATGGAAAAGACCTCTAGAAAGATTCGTAGTGGCAATCATGGTTTTCAGCTCTTTCAGCATATCGCTCGGTTCCAGAAGGTGGAACTTCCCTGATGTATAATCTTGGTACAACGGGGTCCCAGGAATCAGCATAAGGCTTAAAGCCCCTACGTAATCCGGATCAATGGCGGAGAGTACACGGCCGGTTTCCTTTGCATGGATTTTCGAGCGTCGTTTGCCGGCGATCCCCAAAATAACCGTGATAGAAAGTTTGATGCCTGCGTCCTTGGCCTTTCTGCCCATCTGAATCATCTTTTCAGAGGTTGCCCCTTTATTTATTTTTTTCAGGGTGATGTCGTCGCCGGTTTCAAGACCCATGTAGGCGATGCCCAGACCGTGTGCCTTCAGCTCTCTTAGTTCTTCAGAGGTTTTCATTGTCAAGCTCTTGGCATTGGCATATATCCCGACCCGTGTTACCCAGGGAAGCTGTTTCTTAATTTCCAGAAAAATATTCAGCAGTCTTTTTTGGGGAATAATTAGTGCGTCTCCGTCACAGAGAAACACCCGACGTTGGCGCTTGCAATAATTGGCCGCAAACGCAATATCTTCCATGATGACGCAATCATCTTTTATGCGAAAACGTTCTCCTTTGTAGGTGCCGCAGAACGAGCATTTATTGTGCGAACATCCGACGGTAACTTGGAGCAAAATACTGTTGGCTTCGCTGGGGGGACGGATTATATTTCCTTCGTAGTGCATTTATTCTTACTATTAAGGAGATCATTAATTATTCGATGTTGAATTACCCTATTTGATCCGATTATAATAAAATTGTAGATGTTTTATAGCAACCCAAAAATAATATGCAACTATTTTCCTGAAAAAATCATCGACTCTTTTGGAGATGATTCATATCTTTAAAAGTTTGAATATTCACATGGATGTCCGTGCGCATTCCCTTGACGTCCCAGGCCCATTATTGTAGAAATTCAGTATGCCAGTTGTTTTCGGGGAATGAATACATGACATTACATGTTGTTTTATTTATTATCGGATTATTTCTGCTCTATTATGGCGCGGGTATTCTGGTAAGAGGCTCCTCAAGCCTTGCCCAAAGTCTTGGTTTGACACCGATCGTTATCGGATTGACCGTTGTTGCCTTTGGCACCTCCGCCCCCGAACTGGTCATCAGTGTGGTATCTTCGCTTAAAGATAAAAGCATGATTGCCGTGGGAAATGTCATCGGCAGTAACATATGCAATATCGCCCTTGTTTTGGGTGTCGCATCACTTTTACAACCGATTCAAGGCCATCCGTCCGTAGGCCGGCGAGACATTCCGATAATGCTCGGTATTTCCTTATATCTTTTGCTGATCTCTTTAAATTCACATATCGGAAGGCTTGAGGCATTAACGCTTATCGCCGG
This sequence comes from uncultured Desulfobacterales bacterium, assembly GCA_937925895.1. Classification (GTDB taxonomy): domain Bacteria; phylum Desulfobacterota; class Desulfobacteria; order Desulfobacterales; family UBA11574; genus CALANC01. Next base: position 4,278 of record CALANC010000020.1, on the reverse strand, counting down.
AATCATCCTATACACATGGTTCAACTATTACACTGCCATCAAAGAATCAAGGCGGAGATCCAGTAAAACGGGTGTGTATTTGGAATCTTCCGTGAAGGACATCGGGTATATTCCTTCAAGATCCCGTCAGATTTTCTTTATTTTGATCGGCATAGCCGGTGTCGTCACCGGTGCAGAGATTCTCATCGATTCTGCTATCGCTATCATGAAGGTTTTCGGTGTCAGTGAAAAATTCATCGGCTTAACCATAGTGGCATTCGGAACTTCGCTTCCTGAGCTTGCCACGTCAGTGGTGGCGGCTTTGAAAAAGGAAATGGATATCAGTGTCGGCAATTTGGTTGGAAGTAATGTGTTCAATATTCTTAGTGTACTCGGTGCAGCCTCACTGGTCAGGCCGATTTCGATTCCGGGCGGTTTTATCGAGAGTGGTCTCCTCATCGATTATATGGTGATGATGTTTATCTCTTTTTTACCTTGGGTGATGATGAGAAAGACAGCCCTCGTCAGGCGCAAGGACGGAGCTGTGCTTTTGTCCTGCTATGTCGTATACGTCGTCTATCTGATTCTAGGGTAATTCATGAAATTATTCCCGCAAACTTCTTCCTATTCAGGCAAGATTGACGAGTGGTGCTCGATGATCAGCCATCCTTCTTCAGATTTTTTATAGACGAAGGTAAACCTTGCCGCCACATCTGAATGGTCATCGTTTTCCGTCAAGGAAAATGTGTACAGCCCAGAGTTTATCGCGATATTATCGTATAGGCGTATGTTTTGTTCTGTTATTCTTCCACTCGGATTTTTGGCTAAAAAGTGAACGAAGTAGTCACGTATTTCGTCGTGGTCATGGCGCACCTTGGCAGAAACAGTTGGCAGGAGAATCGCGTCTTCGGCATAACAGGCGACAACGATATCCGGATTTCCCGTCTGAAGTGCTTTGTTCCACATCACGAATTGATCTGAAATTTCGTTTATTGTATTCATATTATTCCCTCCTTGGCTTTTTGATTTAGCATGAGACCGAAATGTCATAATAAATTTCTAAAATGATCATTTTCTTAACAAGAGTATCCATATGCTCCATTGCTGATTTCGCGAAAGAACTTTTTCCATAACATTCGATAGAATAACGAGCAAGCGGTTTTTAGCATAAGATTTGTTGCAAAATGAAACTATAATTTGGTTGACTTTAATGGGGAGGTGATATATTTACCACGTTTTGATTTATCTGCCTTCGTGAGATATTATAATCATCCTTAATAAAATATTTTCGATTAAATCCCTTTTATGGAATATTGTTTGGAAATTCGCTAAACCTATCTTTCAGACGGTTTTTGGTGAAAGGGCGATAAATATGTTTACTTTAATTTAAGGAGGAAGAGATGGGGAAGAATGATAAATTTCTGATGATCATTCTGCTTTGCTTAATGTCGCTGATCTTAGTGGTATCCCCCGCCTTGGCAGACGCATCGGCCGAGTCTGTTGCAGATGGTCCTGCATGGTGGTTCTGGCCACTCGTACTTTTAATCGTAACCTTTATCATGGGGATTCTTGCCGTATTGGGTGGTGTGGGAGGAGGCGTTCTCTTCGTGCCGATTATCAGTGGTTTTTTCCCCTTTCATCTGGACTTCGTCCGAGGAACCGGTTTGCTTGTAGCCTTGTCCGGCGCACTAGCCGCCGGTCCAGGACTGCTTAAGATGAACCTTGCCAGCCTGAGGCTGGCGATTCCCGTTGCCCTTATCGCCTCCACCTGTGCCATCGCCGGCGCTATGATCGGACTGGCGCTTCCAACAAACATTGTCCAGATTTCTCTGGGCGCGACTATTCTCGGCATATGCGCACTGATGCTGACCGCTAAAAAATCAGAAATTCCGGATGTACCCAAGGCTGACAGGCTCTCTTCTGCTTTAAGAATATGCGGTGTTTACCAGGAAGCCAGCACAGGGGAGATAATTGACTGGAAAATACACAGGACGCCACTGGGATTGGTTATGTTCGTTTTTATCGGTGTTATGGCCGGCATGTTCGGGCTGGGAGCCGGTTGGGCCAATGTCCCGGTGCTCAATCTTCTTATGGGAGCGCCGCTTAAAATCAGTGTTGCAACAAGCAAATTCCTTCTTTCCATTACAGATACATCAGCAGCTTGGATCTACCTGAACAAAGGCTGCGTGATTCCCATGATGGTCGTGCCCTCTCTAGTTGGGATTATGCTTGGTTCTTTTGTTGGGGTTCGTCTTCTTAAAATCGCCAAGCCGGCCTTTATCCGATGGATGGTGATCGGGATCCTGGCCTTTGCAGGCATCAAAGCGCTTCACAAAGGTATTTTTGGCTAACAAACTCAAATAAAAATATATCATAACAAATCCGGAGGAATTGACATGGAAGATAAATCTATCCCCTTTTTGGAAGCAACACCGGAGCAGGTTCTTTATGCTAAAATACTGGAATGGGGAATGTATATAGGTCTTGTCATTCTTTTCATTACATTTACAATTTATGCTTTCGGCATTATGGACCCATACATTCCACTGAATAAAATCTCTCGCTATTGGACCATGAATGTGCATGATTATCTGGAACACGCCAAAATTCAAGAAGGATGGGCCTGGGTTGGAATGCTCAAATACGGAGATTTTATTAATTTCCTCGGTATTGCTATTCTGGCAGGTGTTACTATATTGTGTTATGCTGCGATCGTTCCTACGCTGCTGAAAAGTAAAGATACGGTTTTTGCGATACTGGCAATACTTGAAGTGATTGTTCTTACCGTTGCCGCCAGCGGAATGCTTGGCGCGGGCGGTCACTGATATACATTTCAATCGAGGGAAATGCAGTTTAGAATGAGGAGAAGGTGTCATGCTGTTAAAAACGAAAATAAGAGATAGGATGATTCCCCTAGAAAACTATTCTTCGGTATTCCCGGAGGCGACCCTGAGGGAAGCTGCGTTGGCGCTGAGAACATCTCATTGCGAACTGGAGACCGGTATGTGCACGGAAGCCGGTCCTCGGACCGTACTGGTTGCTGATGAAAACAGCAACCTGTTGGGGATTTTAGACTTCAATAGCTTTCTGGAAACGCTGATTCCGGAAATCGCCGGAGGCTTGTCCGCCAAACTTTCTGCCCTGGGAGTTTCAATAGCCTTTGCCCAGGCTGATGCGGCGGACCTGGATGAGTCCCGACTTGGGTTTCGGGCGAGGGTGATCAAAAACGCCGAAACAAAGGTGAAAAACATTATGCTGAAAATAAGAGGTACCATCGATGCGGATGCCAGTCTTATGGACGGCCTGAAAAAGATTTATCGCAACAAAATAACCGTACTTCCTGTTTACGAGAAAGACAAGCTCGTCGGTGTTATCCGAGATACGGACCTCTTTCTGGCGGTGGCCGACATTTTATCAGAAGAAAATTCCTGAATCTTGCCTGAGAATTCAGGGAATACCTAACCATGCGATTTGTTGTAAATTCATCAATAAGATTATAAACCATGGTGATGGTTTCAACCACTGAAGACGTCGCCTTTATCGACCAGTTTTTTAAAGAGATGAAAGACATTGGGACCTTCCGCGGAGGCATCTTCCTTGCCTGCGGCGACCTGGTGGACAAATTCTATTTTTTCCCTGTCAAAGCTGCTTATCTGCTTGTCTATCCATTTGATGGTGTTGGATATCATGCTATAGATAACCATGGGACCAAAAACGATTTCCCCGCGCTTTTTTTGTATTGACCCACCCGTAATTTTATGATGGCTGATTCTCAGTGGTTTTGGAGGTGGGCCAAAGCCCAACATTTCGGCAAACAGGTCAATTGCCTCGAGGACGCCGTCCGCATATTCCCTTTCCAATGACGCAATTCCGTTTTGTACCATTTCTTCAAGATCGGATTCGGAGAAGGAAAAATCCAACCGGTCGATGCAGGCTTTCTGAATGGTTCTTACAGATTCTTCTTTTTTACTGATCACCACATCGGTATCATTTAATATCTTGATGATATTTCGAATGTTGATCATTTCCTTAACCGTGGGGCTTTTACGCAACCCCACATCTTCAACGGTAGTATGGTAAATGGCCAAGTCATTGTCCAGGACCAGGATCTTTTTTTTGTCGGTATCGATATCTTGCAGAAAGAGATCAAGATCACGTTTTCTTTTGTAGGTATAGGGACTCATTTCAAGAAGGCTGCGCATTAAATTTTTATCTACCTTTCTCCTGGTGTCAGGAGGACCGATAGTGGCGATTACTTTATTAGCCGTCCGGTCAATTTTTACCTTTTGCAAAAGATTT
>CALANC010000019.1 GCA_937925895.1 uncultured Desulfobacterales bacterium | reverse complement strand
CTTTTGCCTCGATGGCGGTTTCAATAGACTTGCGACTGGCATTGATAAGTTCTCCGACAATAAGCATTTCTCCTCCTCTAACCCGGACAATCCCAAACTAAAACCTAAATTGCCACCAAGAAACAGAGGCACCAAAGAGATTGGCTTGTGCGGTTTTCTCAATGCCTTGGTGTCTTGGTGGCGAAAAAAAAGGCGTTGGGTGTTTCTAACTTACCAGCTCTTTTGCCTTATCCACAGCCGCGGCGGCATTTGCCCCATATCCATCTCCTCCGATGTCTTCTACAAACTTCTTGGTCACCGGAGCGCCGCCACACATGATTTTGACCTGATCACGCAGGTTTGCCTCTTTGAGCGCAATAATCGTTTCTTCCATTTTCAGTCTGGTTGTGGTCAAAAGAGCCGACATTCCTAAAATTTTTGGTTTGTGTTCTTTTACGGCCTCTACAAAAGCCTGGGGTGTAACTCCCGTGCCAAGGTCAACCACATTGAATCCAACCCCTTCAAGCATCAGAGCGACGAGATTCTTTCCAATGTCGTGCTGATCTCCCTCCACCGTACCAATGACATATCCTTTAACGCCGGCGCTTTCCTCACCGGAAAGATGAGGTCTCAGGACATCCATTGCCGTCTGCATCGCCTTTGCCGAACGAAGAACCTCCGGGATAAACATATCCCCTGACTTCATCCGTTCGCCCACGACATCCATACCGGGGATAAGTCCCTGGTCAATGATGTCCTTGGCCGAGTTGTTGTCGTCCAGGGCCTGTTGGACAATCGCCTGCAGGTCCTCAATCTTTGCTAAAATGATAAGTTCAGACATTTTCCCGTACAATTCTGACATTGCCGACTCCTCCTCATTTGTTGTTAACACCCAGCTCCTCTTCTGCTTCTTCAACAATCGAACGGATTGTTGCCAGAACATCTTCAGGTAGTGGATCTGGTTTGTGGTTTTCCAGAATAAATCTTGCTTGCTCCAAAGCCCTCTGATAAATATCGGTGCTACCTTCCTTAATCCAATCCTCTCGCATTTTCCGGTCGATCAATTTAGGTTGAGATTGTGACCTCATGTGCTTGTAGGTGCTGTCGTGGCTGAGGAAATCTTTGCCTATCCCAACTTCTTTTATGGCATCCACCGCCAAGGTTTCATCATTCACTGGAATTCCTGCTACCGCATATTTAATCATCCGTGCGAATTCATTATCCATGACCAATTGGCCATAATCGATGGTCATACCCATTTCGATCATTCCCATACCGTATATCAGGTTGGCCCCTGCCAACGCCGGTAATAAGCCGGTAAGTGTCTTTTCATGACCGGACTGGGCATCGCAGACTTTACTGTCGCCCTAACCACCGGCGACCCAACTGGGCAGGAGATAGTAAAGGGATAGTTGGGCCACGGCTGCGTTGATCAGGGCGCACTCGGGACTTCCAACCGCCGCGGCGGCCAACCTCAGATCCATGGCCGTCGTCGAACTGCCGTAGATTACCGGTGACCCCTTGCAGGTGAGCTGATTTAACACAATGCCACCAAGAACTTCCGCGTTGTGATTCACCAGGGTGCCTGCCAGCGTAACAGGTGACGATCCGCCCGCCATGGCCATGGATAAAACATTAACCGCCAAACCGGATTTGGCGGATTCTATGATGATCTCACAACAGTCGCTGATCAGCTGCAACGGGCTTATGGGACAAGTGACAAAGGAAATTATCGGTTGTTCTCGCAGTCTGTCTTCTCCTCCTACAATGGCAGCAGCCATTTTGATGAGTTTTTTTGTCAAAAAACCGTTTCCTGAACCCATGAATCCGTGTTTGGAGGTGTTGGCTAGCCAGGCTTCGGCATTATGAAGTTGTACGGATTCCATTGGGACATCACTGGCACCCACAGCCCTTTCATAGACATCGAGTTCACTCAGATAGTCGACGATTTTAGCAGAATCGGCGACATCCGCTTTCGTGGTTTCTCTGAGTTTGCCGTTATACGGATCAATGACAAAAACCCCTTCACCGAAATTGGTAAATCCAACCCGGTTGCTTTCCATGACAAAGTCATTTTTTGGGTTGCGTCCGGCCAAAAGAAGTTTAGAAGGTGCTGAACGTATTGCATCTTCTACAAGATAGGGGGGGAATTTAACGACCTTATTATTGCGGTCGACGACAGCGCCGCCACCGTCCAGAATATCGAGAGCCTCTTCACCTTCAATGAAAAGGCCCGTATTCTGAAGAACTTCCAAGGTGGCCAGATGGATTTCTTCAAGCTCGTCATCTGTAAAAATTTTTAAACCCAATCCCCCGCTTTGTCTTCTCCCGGCATGCAGATTGCGCTTCAAAGGTTCACCTCCCTTTTTTGAAGTTTATGCCAAGTTTTACCAGGATAAAAAGTTAACCGGCCCCATTCATTGCCTGAATATTGCAGACCTCCTTTCGTAGATGGATTTGAGAATATGCGTAGCCTTTAAGGCAATTTTTTTAGAATAGCAATCAAAAAATTACTTTCTGGGAAAATTTTTTACTTTATATTCCCACCCGCTTTTTAAACATTTCGACACAGTTTATTTTGAGGCCCAGCAGGTCTGAAATAAGGAACTTGGCGTCGATTCCCTTGGCGACCCCCGGGGACTCATTAACCCGGCCGATATTAAGGTCTTCTCTGACTTCATTCATGACAACCGTGTCATGGATGTCTGAAACCGAAAGGCCCAATTTGTCGGCCACATACTTCTTTGCTGCATCTATTCTCATGCCCCGGTTGAGTTGCATCCGTGCTACCAGATCTCCGGCAGTGCGAATACCACCCATTCCCGAAACTACGGCGTGAGCAGCGTGCATTCCGGCTGGGTCACCCACGCCAACCTACAATCCATCCAATCGACAGATCTCTACATGGGCTTTAGACGCCCTTGAAAGTGCATCCAGTGGCGGTTCGAGGGTTAAGGGAACGCCGCCGACGCCCATACCCAAATTGGCGTGTACAGGAATTTCAGCAATTTCGGAACAAGCTTTGGTCCAGGTAATTGATCGTGCGATATTCCAAGGAAGGGATTCATTGGTGACCGTGTTTATGGCAGGGCCAAAGATAGTAACTCCCGCCTTCTGGGCAACTTTAACCTGGTCATGGGGATAAAGCCCGGCCAACCTAACACCGTCATACTCAATCTCTCCGTGCATCCCCAGAATAAATTCCCCTGACATCCCCATTTCAATCCCCATTTCAGGGTATTTGTCTTTCAAGGTTCTTGCTGCCGTCAGTGCTGCAAAGAATTCGGCATCTCCTGAGGCGGCCGTGGTATCAAAGTTGATACCGTCCGCACCGGCTTCATACATCTGGCTGCCGACATATACCATGTCTTTTACAGAATATTCTATCATTTGATCATAGGACGCCTTCGCTTCTTCGAATTTACCTTTAGGAAGCAGATCTCCCGGATTTGGCACCGGCCCGTCAGGTATGCTGTACAATCCCATATTTGGCATGGCACCGTAAAAAATCGGCGCTATGGTATACAATACAGCCTGCTCCATGTTGGGTTTTTCATAGATCATGACGTGTTTGCACTGTTTAAAGCTGTAGTCAATATGGGCAAGTTCCAAAGTGTCTGCGCCCAATGCTCTCTCAAAAATCTGCAACTGTTGATGCTTGCTTATGGCAATGTGGGCCCGCTCTATCTTAGAGGTCATGTTGTCATAGGTCAGGCAACATTCTTTTCCTTCTTCCACACCAACGACTCTGTCTCTACATTTAAACAGATCCAACAGGTAGGTTAACTCGTCCTCAGAAAGGGTAGGAACATTTCCACGCTCTGCAGCATCCTCGGTGCCTCTTTCCAGATCGCTTCGTATTTCAGCCTCGGTCATTTCGACTCTGCCGCCGTCCCCGAATCTTACCGGATACTTTCCCATTTTCTTTTCCTTCCCTCTTTATGTGTTTCCTATCTTTTGCCGCCGGGAATTTTCAGCCTTGAGGTGCTTTTGGCCAAGTAGGTAAAACTGCCGGATAAACTTTTCGTGAACGGTAAAAGACCAGTGGCTGTTTCTCCACAGACTGGCAGCGTTGTCACGTTCTCCCTTCCTGATGAACTCAATGAATTGAAAATGTTCCTCACAGTTGATCAATTCCCACTCCTTAATGTAGGTACGTCTGGGGAAATCGTAGAGGCGTTGTTTAAACGGCATTACAATTCTTCGTAGTTCCTTATTCCCGGACAAATTTAGGAAAATGTCGTGAAAAGCGATGTTTAGTTCGTAATATCTATCGAAATCCGCGTTGTTAATTGCGGTTATCAAAGCGGAATTTATACGCTCCATCTCCTCGATGTGGGATAAGCCAAGTTTGGCGAAAGCCGAGACTATGGCAGCAGCCTCCAGCGCCCCGACGATTTCGATCGAATTTTTTATGTCTTCAAGGGTCAGTTTGTTAACTAAAACACCGCGCCGTGGCAAAATAGACACAAATCCTTCACATTCAAGCTGGATGATTGCGTCTCTCAAAGGCGTCTTGCTAATCCCTAGTTGTTGACTCATCTCCTTTGCATTGATGAATGACCCCGGCAGGAGATTCC
>CALANC010000018.1 GCA_937925895.1 uncultured Desulfobacterales bacterium | reverse complement strand
AATAATTACCTGTAGATATATTTTACTAAAGTCGCTAATGGGTCTCATATGGCAGGTGGCTTTATTTAAACAAAAATATTGTCACCATTTGAAACCCTTCGGGCTTGCCGATTTTGCCGAATCGGCTGCGTTATGAGATATTTGCAGTAGCAGACTACGGCTGCATATCTCATGCCTTGCATCTCCGGCAAACTTGACAATCGCCCAATTCAGGTTTTATTGGGCGTGAACTGCAACAGCGAGCGCATTCCCCGCAACTTGCTGCAGGGAACTCTTCAATAAAATGCGAACAATCACTGCGATTCACCCCTCATTGGCCTTTATTTTATACCCTGTAAGAAAATGTATCAACCTTTTTTCAAAATTCATTAATAATTTGGGTTATATTTGACCTTTTAGATATTTTTGTCTCTTAGGCTCTGGAAATTTTTCTATGGCATAGCGTAACATGGTACGGGGCATCTTTTGGTAGTATTTTTTTAAAAAGGTTTCTTCTGTCTGCAGATGTCGCTTGCCGATCTCACGAAGCATCCATCCAACGGCTTTATGGATCAAGTCTTCCTTGTCTGTCAGCAATGTTTTGGCAATTTTTAAAGTTTCCGAGAACTTATCCTGTTTGATAAAATGGAATGTTGACAGTATTGATATTCTCCTTTCCCACAAATCTTCCGATTTTGCCAGACGATAGAGCGGGTCCTTTTTTTTGTTCATTAAAAAAGCTCCCACGATATGTTGGGCCGATCCGTCGACCAGGTCCCAATTATTTACAAATTCCGTATGATTCAAATAAAGGTCATATATTTCTTTTTTTACAGGATCGTCTCCTTTTTGGTATTTGCGAACGAGGATAAACAGCGATAGCAGCCTTTCTTCATGAATTGCCGACGTCAATAATCGCCTGGCCTGGGGAATTGTGATCCCATCGTATTCTTTTGCCAGTTTCCTTAATTCAGGGACCTTGACGCCTAAAAATACATCACCTTCACCATATTCGCCAGGGCCCGTCTTGAAGAATCGTTGGAGAATTTTGGCCTTTTCTTTGCTCCCCAGTTGTTTCAGCTTTGCTTGAATGTTTTGCACGTTCATATTCGGTATCCCTATTTTATAAGCTTAAATTTATTAATCCAAGTTTTGCATCTCTTCCCGACATTAATTCTAATATGCATTCAGAGGGTATCCAAATTCGTTTCACTCGGGTGTCTCCGTCGCTGGTCATTAAAGTGGTTTAGCAGCGGGGGCATTCCTTCCCCCTCCGCATTCCATCCTTCGCTGCGCTCAGGATGGCTGCGGTCTCCCCCACAGCTAAACCTCTGAAATGACAAAGCGACTCCGCCAATACCGTTCAACGAAATTGGATATCCTCTGAATGCTTACAACAATCGAGCAGACGGTGAGGCTGGATATTGTTTTTTAAAGGCAAAATATTTCCTACTTCATTGAAAAAAAGAAAATATTTCAATTTATTCTGGCTAGGCGCAATGGAGGTGCCTATTGAAGGCATAGCATTCATTCACCATGATAAAACATTTATTGAAATTCTGGCGCCGTGCCTAGAGCGAAAACCTTATTTAAATTTTGCCTTTTAAAAAATATTATCCGGCCTTACCAGGCTGTGGATTGCGGTCAAAATAAGGATGCTAAACTTGAGTTATCAATATAAAAAAAGAAGACGTTTATCAAGAGACGGTCATCTTCTTCTTGATAATAACTGATAGGTGAGTTAGTTTCCCTCCATAAATGGCCCTTTTTGCCCAGATCTGCGTTCTCCGCGGGTTTTCGGCTGCGGCGTACATAGAGTACGCCTCACCGTAAACCCTTGTGCGGCCTTGATCTGGACAAAAATTGCTCATTTATGAATAGGAAACACACCGTATCCATTTTATAGCTGTGGATAGACACCAGTTTACTCAGGAGTCGGATAAATAATGAACTCCTCGTTTTGTCTGAAAGGAATATCAGCATGGCAACAGAAACCTATTGGGCCGACAGATACATAGAGAAGAGATGTTCCGCAGAGAAGGCAATAAATCAGATTAAACATGGCAGAAGGATATTTATCGGTTCTTCATGCGGAGAACCACAATACCTAATTAAGAAGCTTGCTGAGGCATCAACACACTTTACCGACCTTGAGATTGTCCGGCTGCTGAGTCTTGAGAGTACGCCACTGACCCTTATTGCCGACGAATCAAAGGGCCAGAGCTTTAATATCCGGTCGTTTTATCTCGGGTCTGCCAAGCCCAAGAGCCTCGCCAGAAACATGCGTTTTATCACACCGATGAACCTTTCGGCAATACCCCGCCTATTTAAAAGTAGACTTTTACCCATCCATGTGGCGCTAATTCAAGTATCACCTCCTGATGACTTCGGGTGGATGAGCCTCGGGATTTCAGTGGATATAACCCTGGCAGCAGCCATGTCCGCCGATTTGGTCATTGCCCAGGTTAACTCGCAGATGCCCAGGGTATTGGGACGGAGTTTTATTCATGTTAACGATGTCGACGTGATCGTTGAACATGAAGAACAGCTTCTTTCTGTGGGTGAGCTCCCGGAACTAGAATCTGCGAATATCATCGGACGGCTTATCGCCCGTCTTGTAGATGACGGTTCAACCATTCAAATCAGTCCGGGAACAACTCCCCAAGCCACGCTTTTGGCTCTGTCCGGTAAGAATGATCTCGGTGTACACACCCAATACCTGACCACTGACATTATGCGCCTTGTTTCAATGGGAGTGATTACAAATCGGAAAAAAGGGTTCAACGAAGGAAAACTGGTGGCCAGCTGTGCCATTGGAACCCAGGAACTTTACGAATTTTTGGACGATAACCCGGGCATTGAGTTTTTCCCTTCAGATTATGTGAATGATCCCGGTATTATTGCCCGCCACAAAAAAATGGTCTCTATGAATGTACCCCTGGCCATGGATTTGACCGGACAGGTTACTGCCGATGCACTGTCTTACAACCACTTTTCAGGAGTAACCGGTATGCTGGACTTTATAAGAGGATCAGCCCAGTCTGAAGGCGGCAAGTCCATCCTGATGTTTTCTTCAACAACTGCGGATGGTAAACGGAGCCGGATTGTACCCACATTAGATAATGCGGCCATTGTTGTTCCCCGGGGTGATGTTCAATACGTGGTTACTGAGTACGGCGCTGTCAATTTGTTTGGCAAGAGCCTGCAGGAGCGGGCCATGGCCATGATTGGCATTTCACACCCGGATTTCCGTGAAGAGCTCTTTTCTGAAGCCAGGAAGATGGGGGTGCTCGGTGCTGATCGGAAATTGGCGGAGTCGGTCCACGGCATTTATCCGATTAAACTGGAAGAGACCAGGCAAATCAACGGAGAGGAAGTAACAATTAGACCGGCCAAACCTGTAGATGAGAGAAGGATACAGGAACACTTTTACAATCAAGATAAAGAAGATATATATTCAAGATTTTTTCAGGCAAGAACCCGATTTGTTCGAGACGATATGGAGAGTATGTACCAGATTGATTACATTAAGGATTTGACCCTCGTCGCCGTGGTCGGGGAATTTGGTTTCGGAAAGGTTGTTGCTGTCAGTGAGTACTTGTTGGAGGAAGAAAAAAACATCGCGGAAGTCGCCTTTTCCGTGAGCAAGGATTGGCAGGGGAGGGGATTGGGTAAAATTTTGATGCGAAAACTGTCTGAAGCTGCCCGGGAAAACGGAATTGCCGGCCTGGTTGCTTACACTTTGCCGGGGAATCAGGGCATGATAAGACTGTTTAAAAGTTTACCTTACAAAGTCAGGACGTTTTATGACGGTGATATAATTGAATTGAATTGCAGGTTTGACGAAGTAGAAGGATGATCAATTCTATTGACAAACAAGCATTCTCAATATAAGTAGTCATATTTGGCATATTTTAATGTCGACTCCCATTTTTTCGA
>CALANC010000017.1 GCA_937925895.1 uncultured Desulfobacterales bacterium | reverse complement strand
CCGGTCGCATGTGGATCGTCACTTCAAAATGTTCCTTAGCCAAGCGTGCTATTTCTAAATCGTCGGTATTGAGCACGATCTCGTCAATATATCTGCACAGGGTGAGTGTCTCCAATATCCAATGAAGCAGCGGCCGTCCACAAAAAGGTTTAATATTCTTTTTAGGGACCCTTTCGGAATGTCCTTTCATAAAGAGAAGAGCTTTGATTTTAGGTAAGTCAGACATTCTTTTTTAAAAATTCGAGAGACTGAATAAACTCTATTTCTGTTTTGACTTTTTCAGCAAACATGACCATATCATCACCATAGGCAATAAATTTGTATCCTTCATTGATACGTTGCCTCAACTCTTCATGGTTGGTCGAAACAACATGATACCCTCCCGGTTTAGGGGAGTCGTTCATGATTACGCTCACCCGTTCGAGAGCCTTTTTAACATCCGGATGATCAAAATTACCTGGTTGATTCAATGAACCAGAGAGATCATATGGCCCGATAATGAAACCGTCCACGCCTTCAACTGCCAGAATAGCTTCCAGATTTTCAACGCCTTGCATATGTTCAATTTGTACAATAACGACAGTTTGCTCCAAGGCCCTGGCCCGATAGTCATGAAACCCTATTCCGTAATCTTGGGCCCGTGACAAGCCAACACCCCGCGTGCCCTTGGGCGGATAGTAGGCTGCCTCGACAGCAAGTCTTGCTTCATCGGGGCTGTTGATCATGGGAACCAGGATGCCGTGAGCGCCGCAATCGAAGACACGTTTGATAATAAGCGGATCATTATCGCCAACCCTTACGAGAGGCACACAACCGGCCAGGTCAATGGTCTGGATCATTTGGTGTGCCTCGGCATAATCAATGGCCGTATGCTCCATATCAATAACCAGCCACTCAAATCCGGATCTGGCCATCACTTCAGTGGTCGGACTGAATCCCCATGATAGCCAGGAGCCTATGGTAAGCTCACGACGGTTCAGTTTTTCTTTGAGGTTGATTCGAAGTGACATTGTTAATCCTTTTAATCCAAAAGTGTTTTTAGTCTGGAGAGTGGTAAGCTTTTTGGTTGAATTATGCATGATCACTTTGTTCTCGTGCGTAGATTCACCATTTAATGAAGACAACAGCGCCTACAGCTTAAGTTTCTACATTATTGCTATATCTGATTTGTAAAATACTCTCTTATCCAATTGTCAGCCTGCCCATCAATATTCAGGCTAGAGATAAACATCTGCCCCAGGCCCCGCGTCAGGATCACCCGCACTTCAGAACCGATATTTTTTTTGTCTTTCCGAAGGGCGTTCAGAAAAGAATTAATATCGATATTTCCCAGGGGCACTTCCTGCCAGTTGAACTGTAAAACCTCTCGCATTTTTTGATACTGGCTCTCATCAATCAATCCCATTTTCAGGGAAACAAAATTGGCAATATCCATGCCATAGCTGACTGCGATGCCATGGGGTATACGATATCCCGTTACAGATTCAATCGCGTGGCCGAAGGAGTGACCGTAATTGAAAATTAAACGCTCCTTGCGATCAAATTCATCAATTTCAATCGTTGCCTTTTTAATATTCAAGTTTCGGTGGACAAGCTTCTCAAGAGTGGTTTTGTCATCAAATGCTTTTGAATAAGATTCCCGCATGACCTGATAATCACATTCACCAGAAACAAAGTAGAAATGGGTCATTTCGCCAAGGCCCGAAACAATCTCCTTACGGGGCAGGGTATCGATAAATGACAGATCGATGAATATCTTCCAGGGTGGATAAAAGTTGCCCAGGAGGTTCTTATAAGGACCAAAGTTAATGGAAGCCTTGCCACCAATACAACTGTCAGCCTGCGCCAGGAGTGTTGTGGGGAAAAAGTACCATTCTACCCCGCGATAGAGATTCGCTGCTATAAAGGTCGCGATATCCTGGGTGATGCCACCGCCAATAGCAAAGATTTTATTGTTTTTACGAAAACCCAGTTGAATGAGTTTTTCAATTATTGGAACTAATTCCGTATAGTTTTTTTTCTCTTCGGTCGCCTGGATAATGATATGTGGAAATTTAATTAAAATAGGCTGCAAGCGATCTTTGTATAGATCGGCGACATTCGCATCAATCAGCAGCATGTCGTCGGGAGTAACCAATCCATGTAATGACTTTGTAAAATCATCAACAAAATTTACTGTATAATCATGAATAGCCGAATGAATGGTTAAATCCCTAGACATTAACAAACCCTCCATCAACAACTATATTTTGTCCGGTAAGATAGGTATTCAATTCACTGCAGAGAAAAAGGACAACATGGGCCATTTCATCAGGCTGTGCGAAGCGGCGCATAGGAACTTGTTCGGCAATCCGTTTTTGTTCATCTGCTGGAACGGTGGAATTGGTTAAATCTGTGAGGGTAAAGCCCGGAGAAACGGCATTTACCAGGATATTGTATGGTCCAAGATCAACCGCCGTTGTCTTGGTCAGACCAACAAGCCCGAATTTACTTGCGGTATACATAGCCCGGCCCGTCTTGGTAATGACACTCCAGATGGAGGCAATATTAACAATCCTTCCCCACCCCGCTTGCTTCATAAGAATGGCGGCCGCACCGGAAAGAAGGGTAGGAGCATTGAGGTTAATGGTTATGAGGCGCTCCAGGTCATAATATTTTATTTCATCGATAGGGACAATATGATTGATTCCTGCATTGTTGACCAGAATATCAAGCTGTGGCAACGATCGGATGCGACCGCAGATCTCGTCAAGCGAATTAACATCAGTCAGATCAGTAACCCATCCCTCAACTGATCCTTTGGTTTTTCTTTTGAGTTCTTCAACCCGCTTAGTAACACTTGCCTTTTGGGTCCCGGTAATAATTATGTCTGCATCTGCATCTGCAAAGGTGTCGGCAATGGCCGCCCCAATGCCGCGGGTACCACCGGTAATGAGAGAAATCTTTCCTTTAATATCGAGGGTAAATGACATAATTGATAATATCCCGCAAATTACTAAACCACCAGATCACGTAGTAGATTGTTAACGGCATCCATCTCCATTGCAAGCCGGCACTGTTCCGTATAGGTCCCCATATGCGGTGTCAATAGGATGTTTTCAAACTTCAGAAGGCCTCCCTGGTAAGGTTCTTCCCAGAAGGCGTCAAACCACCCTGATGCCACCTTACCGGATTCAAGCGCCTGTATAAGGGCTTTTTCATCAATAAGTTCCCCGCGCGCAGAATTCAGGAGAATGACACCTTTTTTGACCTTATCGAATTGTTTTTGACCAAGAACGACATCACGGCTGTTGGCATGCAAAGTAATAATATCTGCTTGAGGCAACCCTTCCTCCAGGGTTACCTGTTTTTCATTATTCTTGAGATCTTTTTTCGTAATAAAAGGATCGTAAACAAGGATCTCAACTCCAAAATTCCGCATCAGGTTCGCTGTCACGCGGCCTATGCGGCCATAACCTATAAAAAGCACTTTTTGTCCTTTAAGCCCTCTGCCGATGTTTTTGGCCCAATGTCCCTGGTGCATTTTACGATCTGTCTCAAGCAACTTACGGCTTAATACCAACGCAGTGGCAAGAGTCATCTCAGCCACGGCATGTGTGGGACCATCAGGGGTATTGGATACTTTTATCCCAAAGTGCCGGGCAGCATCCAGATCAATATTTTCAATGCCGATTCCCACACGGGCTATGGCTTTCAATGACTTGGCGTTTTTCAGGACTTTTCTGGTCAACGGCTCCAGGCCAGCAATGAGGCCATCTTTATCAGCTAAGTAATCAAAAGCCTCCGCTTCGGTAAGTCGCCGGCCATAGGGATTATCAATAACTTCGACCCCTGCCGCTTCCAGGGCCAATTTGGGCTTCTGGTTTGAAGCGGCAAAACTCGATGGTGTAATACCTACTCTCAGTTTAGGCATTGGACTTTACTCCGAAACACCGTATTCACTTTTGCCTATAATCAGGTCACATACGGCGGCGAGCCAGAATGCATGCACCGATTCAACAATATTGTAAGATCTGCTATCGACCCATAAATTAAGGTCACCAAGAAGCTTCAAAGAATTATCAGGAGCAAATCCTGTCATTGTGACAACTTTGATACCCAAATTATGTGCCTCTCGGGCAGCGTTCACCATGTTGGGAGATTTGCCACTGGAACTGATGAGGATAGCGAGATCATCCTGCATTCCATGATGGACAATAGCTTTTTCCAACCATTTCTCATAGCCTTAATCATTGCCATAGGCGGTAATCAGGCTGGCATCGTTAAAAGTTATGGCCCTTACTTTCCCCTGTTTGGTGAAATCCAGAGCGAAATGACTGGCAATAGAAGCACTGGCGCCGTTTCCGGCCAATATAACCTTGCCGCCTTTCTTTTTCACATCCAGCATTGAATTGCGTAACGAGTCCAACTGACTGTATATATCAGGCGGTTCAGCAACCATGTGAAACTCTTTAAAGTATTCACTCAAAAATTGTTCAGCGTTCATAGCTTGGGTCTCCATCGTAAATGGCTTCAATGGTTTGCATAACATTCAATGCATCTCCAGAGTTACCGATACTTATTTCTTTGTCCTGTTCAATTGCATCAAAGAAATGGTCGACCTCCGACCGCCATGACTTATCCTCATGATAGGTGATTTTTTCTTCATCTTCCCATGTTGCCGCCGGTGCGGTAGTCCGATTTTTCGCAATGGAGAGAATCTCATCACCATACGTTTGGGATGATGTGCGAAGCCCGTTTAAAGTCATATACCCCCGACTGAGAAACACTTCAAGCGAGAACAAGTGTCGCCACTGGGTCATGGTTGAATGCAAAGAGGCCGTCATGCCAGTCTGGCTATTTTTTAGGATAGCAAAAACATTGTCTTCGATATCTGCCTTCCAATAGTTATTAGAAACGAAGGATGATATTTGATCAAATTCCCCTCCGAAATACAAAAAAAGATCAACCATGTGAATACCTTGATCAAAAAGGATGCCGCCACCTGCAAATTGCTTTTTTGCACGCCATGTTTCAAAGAAATTCGCATCCACGCTCTTGCCGTAACGACCACGCATCCAGATGACCTCGCCATATTCACCGCTGGATATGAGGTTTTTCATATACTTTATGCTTGTGTGGTGACGATGGTTAAATCCATACATTAATTTATTGCCGCTAGCAGCTTCTATTTCCCTTATTTCCATGATATCTTTAGCGTTAAGGGCAGGAGGTTTTTCGCAAAAAACGTGCTTCCCATTTTTCAGTCCCGCAATTGTCATTTCTTTATTGAGAAAAATGGGAGTGCAAACAAAAATAGCATCAAGAGACGGATCATTGATAATGTCAAGGTGAGTTGCAGCAACGGAATAATTCTCAAAATCCACTTGAATATTGTTATCAAAAACCCGCTTCACCTGTCCACGGCCTGACCTTTTTATAGCTTCTGCGCGTACATGCCCCATTTTCCCGAATCCGATTATTCCAATATTCATAAAGTCTCCAATACCATAAAATGCAGCATAACTATTGATTTGTTCAAACCAAAAACAATTTATTATTAATAAAACTTGATCAATACCTGACATTCACTGAGTTCTTTCATGTTTATTGAGCACCTGATATTCAAATCATGCTAAATGTGCAGTCATCTCCTCAAACTGTTTATATGGTTTGCTTCAAGTATCTCTTTAGGTTTATTGATTTAATAAGTTATATTAATTAAGAAATCTCAAAACTGTTTCGTACTAAAATGGCAACGCTGTCTCCCTTTAAAATTACTTTAAACCCATTAGAAAAAAGATAAGGCATAGCAGTCGTCCCCTTCCCAGTCCAGACATTGTCTTTGAACCAAACATCATCGAATCCTATTATTCCCCATGGACTAAGCTTTGAAATAAGTAATATGGCACAATCCAAGTGCATTTTATAGCACGCTTCATCATTTATTTTTTCACCCAGATTTCTTTCATATCTTGCCTGTCGTGCTTCCGAATGATAGCCATGGTCAAAGTCGTAAGCATCTAAAAATACAAAGTCTATTGGGTCCTTGTAATCTGCAAGAAATTGCTCGCCTTTGGCAGTGACCACTTCAAAATCAGCATTTATCTTTCTTACAGAACCCCGGACACTGTCACTGTTGATGGGATCCATGTCGACAGTGATAAAATGGATTTGTCGGTCATTACAGAATCTAGCAAGCTTTTCCGTTGAACCCTGCCCTTTTAAATGCTCTCTTGTTGTGCCGATTTCAACTAAAACCAGACTCTTATCTCCTGCTCGTTTTTTGATCATTGAAAAATGCTTATCTATAACTTTCATCAAAGCTACATGGCCATGGGCTAAAACAGGCGTCAGTTTCTGGCTTGCTTTTTCAAAAATATCCAACAA
>CALANC010000016.1 GCA_937925895.1 uncultured Desulfobacterales bacterium | reverse complement strand
GTAAAAGGAAAGAAGTATTTTTTTTCGAATACTGTAAAATATACCCAAAAAAAGGTCTGATTTTTCTTTCTTTACCATGCAATCCTTCCCAAATTGATCGTTCGTTGAGGAAAGGGATCATTAATCGCCTTACGGGAAGCTAATCATCAGTTGACACATCGTAATCCATGATTTGAACAGGTTTGTTTTTTTTCCAGCATCCCACTTCAATTAAACCTAAATCGCTTATAAACACAAAT
Organism: uncultured Desulfobacterales bacterium; assembly: GCA_937925895.1. Lineage (GTDB taxonomy): Bacteria > Desulfobacterota > Desulfobacteria > Desulfobacterales > UBA11574 > CALANC01. Next base: position 8,253 of record CALANC010000016.1, on the reverse strand, counting down.
TATTAAGATAATCTAATTTCATAAGAATCATGTGTTAAAGCTGTACTTGTGAAAGGGTCCTTTTTAGAAGATTGGCAGAGTTCTTCAATTCTTGCAGCTCTCGAGACCAAAGTTCCATTTCCAAGTGCTTTACAATGCCCTTGTATCCCACAATAGTCGGTACACTAAGACATACATCCGAGAATCCATATGTACCTGTTTGCAGAGAGCTCACAGGAAGTATCCTTCTTTGATCCAATGCGATAGCATGAACGAGAGCGGCAATTGCCGTTCCCACAGCCCAGCCCGCACCACCTTTCAATCTAATGACCTCAGCTCCACTCTGGCGCGTTCGTTCAAAAATTTTAACTTTGGTGGAGGACGGAAGATCGGGGTGATTCTTCAAAGAGAATCCACTACAGGTGGCTGACGACCAAATGGGCACCATTGAATCCCCGTGTTCCCCCAATATCAGGGCATTTATCTGGGTGGGAGCGGCTTTAATCTTATCGGCAATGAGAGAGCAAAAGCGGGATGTATCCAGAAGGGTACCAAGACCAATAACTTGACTGGATGGAAGACCGGTATGTTGGATAGCAAGATAGGTTAGAATGTCGACCGGATTTGAAACCACCACTAAAATAACGTCTTCCCTGAGACCTGCTGCTTTTAAATCGTTGATAATAGAAAGGAAAAGCGATACATTCCGATTGATCAGATCGAGTCTTGATTCGTCCGGTTTTCGGCGTAAGCCAGCGGTAATGATGATCAGGTCGGATTTTGCCACCGTTGTAATATCTGCCGAACATATTCGTTGGTCGCTTAAAAGAGAGCTGCCATGTAAAAGATCCAGAGCCTCTCCCTGCACCAGGGATTCCGCAATATCACACAAAATGATCTCTGAAATGATACCACCACACTGCAGGGCGTAAGCTGCGCAACTACCGACACGACCACCACCACCAATAATAGCTGCTTTCATTTATTATATTCCTAATAAAACGAATTGGTTCAAAGCAAATTCTATATCCCAGTTTTTTTATCGACTTCCTTGAACCTTGTCCAAAGCTGTCCTTACAGCCTCCTGTTTACCGAAAATGGCGAGCATTTGAATATGCTGGGGGCAATTGCCCATTACAAGTGCCGTTTGCACTGTGCTTGCCTTTTCGGCTATGTCTGCAGCCCAATATAAATCGATAAGCTTAGCCTGGACAAGGCCTACAGCTCCCCATTGACTACCCTCCAACCGCTTACGCTCCAATGGGCGAATATTACTTAACATCATTTCCAGAAAAGAGGTTGTGGGAGCTTTTATAAGTGTTATTTTCATCAATTAGCCTTCTAAAAAGGCACCAAGGCGTTCTACCCCGGCCGTGGCACAAAGAATATCATCCTCAACACTGCCCCCGCTGACGCCAATGCCTCCGATAATTTCGTTTTGTTGTTTTAAGGGGAAACCACCTCCAAAAATCACAACTCTACCGCCATCTGCGTTGTGAATCCCAAAAAGGGGCTGTCCGGGTTGAGAAGCAGATGCCAACTCATGAGTGGGCATTTTAACCGCCACGGCAGTGTATGCCTTGTTGAGCGAAATGTCGACACTGACCAAAAGGGCATTGTCCATGCGTTGCTGGGCAATCAAGTTGCCTCCGGAGTCCACAACTGCGATGACCATGGGAACACCGATTTCTTTTGCTTTTTTTCGAACCTCCGCGATTAATTCTAAAGCGATATCCAGGTTAATGACCATAGTTACCCCCGTCGTTTATTAAAATATTGAATCGCCCGATTTATTAATCAATTGGGCTCCCTACCTTCTATCCACCACTAGATTATCCTGAAAGATTCCACCAGCGCACAGCGCCGTTGCCGGGTGTATGTCCGGGCCGATGTTAATCCTTCTCCGGTTGGGCCTGCAATGGTGAAGGCGGTATGTCCCTCTCCACCGAGTCCAATACCTGCATAAGCAGGCCCGTTTTTTACAAATATAGTGGTTTGTACAGCCCGAGCGAATGCAGTCATATTGTCAACATTCGTGGAGTGCATAACCGCCGTGTGCCGGTTACCCTGCTCCACCTTCACTCCCAATTGGATGCCTTCCTGTACATTTTCTACGCGTACGACCGGCATAATCGGCATCATCTGCTCCAGCCAGAAAAGCGGATGGTCTTTTGAGGCCTCGAAAATGGCCAATCGGTATTCCTCGGTCAGGTTGATACCGACTTCACTTAGAATCACCTGCACGTTCTTGCCGATATATTTGGGATTGATATGGCTCTCCGGGGTAACAACCAGTTGGGTCACCTTTTCCGCCTCTTCCGGAGTAAGCAGATAGGCCTTGCCGGTTTCCTGCATAAATTTGATCAAGGCATCCGCCACTTCATCGACCACGATGACCTCTTTTTCACAGGTGCAAAACACGTTGTTGTTGATACTCGCACCGTTAACAATGGCGTCCGCCGCTTTTCGTATGTGTGCCGTCTCATCCACCAACGCCGGTGGATTCCCAGCCCCGGCGCCAATCGCTTTTTTACCGGAAGACAGCACTGCTTTAACTACCGGTTTCCCTCCTGTTGCCACGAGTATATCTATTTTAGGATGTTTGATAATCTGCTCGGCTGTTTCTAGAGTGGGTTCTCTCACACAGGAAACAAGGCTCACAGGGCCACCGGCATCCACGATAGCCTGGTGAATGATCTGGATGGTTTTTAGGCTGGTTTGCCGGGCGGAGGGGTGTGGATTGAACACCACTGCGTTACCTGCCGAAATCATACTTATACTGTTGTTGATAAAAGTCCCTGTAGGATTTGTGATTGGTGTTAGAGCGCCGATGACACCCACAGGTGCGTATTCAAGCAAAGTCAGCCCATGGTCCCCAGAGACAACCTCCGGCTTGATGTCTTCAACTCCGGGTGTCTTTGTAGCACAAAGAATATTTTCTCTGATTTTGTCTTCATATCGCCCAATCTGTGTCTCCTTTATTGCGAGCTCAGAGAGAATCTCATTATGATCTAAAATGGCTTTTCGAATGGAAGCAATAATTTCGCTACGGGATTCGAGAGATAATATCAATAGTCTTTTATGTGCCTCAACAGCGTTGTTTACGGCTTCGTCAACCGTATCATAAATCCCTGTGAATTCATCAGTCCCACGATCTTTTTTTTGCATCAGCTCTTCCATCACTTTCTGTACCACATGAGCGATGAGCTCGTTATTGGTAGCCATAGTCATTCCTCCTTAGGCAGATTTCGAGTTCGACGGGCGACTTGTAAATCAGGCTTAAGTACACTCAATAAATCCGATCCAAAAGCCCCCTGAAATAAGCGGGTAATTGTCTTTATGAAACCAGGCGATCTTAAGCAAAACATTACTCCTTGACCATTGACAGACACATTGCACCGGTCAGAATGAAGATATGACCCGCCGGAAGGGGATATCGCATTTGCTCAAGAGTTTCTTGCAATTTGTGTCCTAACCGATTAATTTGGCTTTCTTGCATGTAGCCGGACGGTAAAGATTTCTTGATAGGTTCTGACCACTGTTCCATTGTTTTCAAAGCATCGACAACAGTTTCTGCTATCTGAATGTCTTCTTCTACGGTCCCGCCGCTAATACCCACGGCACCTACCACGTTTCCTTTTAAACGTAATGGAAGGCCACCTCCAAAGAGTACGATTTTGCCCTGGTGCGTATGCTGAATACCATAGAGAGGCTCTCCGGGTTGAGCGAGTTTTCCCACCTCATGAGTCGATTTGCGTAAAACCGCAGATGTATAGGCTTTCGAAACGGCAATTTCTGTACTCGCAGGCAGGGTATCATCCATACGCGCAAAAAAAAGAAGACCGCCCTTTTCATCTACGATACCAATTGCCATGGGAACCCCTAAATCCGAAGCTTGGACTTCAGCAAAGGTACCTAGTAAGCATGCCAGGGAGTAAGAAAGCTTCATGTTGTTTTGTCCTCTTTGATGACACTTTCGATGACTTCACGGACAACATCCTCGATAAGCGCATTCACCTCCAAAGACCATGCCAGCATGAAAAGCAGGTCGCCTAGTCGGTTAAAGTAACGAATCAGATCACCATACACTTTCTCTTCTCGATTCAAAATAACAATTAAACGCTCGGCACGCCGGCATACAGACCGTGCAACATGAAGAGCGGAGCTGTCCAAATACTTTCCAGGAACTACAAAACCTTTTGGAAGTCCATACAGAGCTGTAAATTTATCAATCCATCCTTCCAGCTTCTCAGTGTTGCTTTTGCTGATACGCCGTTTTAAATCGGACAGCGCCTTAGAAGTTGAAGCCAATTCAGAACTTGCCACAAATATATCTTCTTGGACGTAATAAAGGATGGATCGTATCGATTCCTGGCAAGTAAGAGCTCGGACCAGTCCCAAGTGGGATTGTAATTCGTCCAAAGTGCCAAAAGCCCTAACCCGCTTGTCTCCCTTATCGACGGTTTCTTTGCTCAGAAGTTGGGTTAGTCCTTCATCTCCCCTACGGGTATATATTCTTCTTGATCTGCTTTCCATGATACTTTCAGGTTGCTTCCCAAGATGCTTGATTATGACGTTGAGGCCCCCTCAATATCAATCTGGTCAATAATCCCGATAATCGTAGCATCCACGGGATACTGATCATTATCGACGGCCAGGCGTGCCCCACTCCCCCGTACAACCATCACCCGTTCGCCAACCCCGGCTCCTACAGCGTCTACAGCTACGAACGGATCGCCGGCGGGTTCATTTCCCGAACATTCCAAGGGTTGAACGACTTGTATCTTACTACCCACCAGAAGTTCATGTTTGCGGGTGGCAACGATAGTCCCTATTACTTGTGCAATTAACATTCCTTTATTCCTCCTCGTTAGGAGTCATATCACATTTTCCCTTTCAAGGGTTACACCATACTGATTGGCTAGATCGCGAGCCAGCGGGGTGACAACAGTGCCAGGAGATACCCTTAGGTCTACTCCCGAAAAATATGCTTGACGAATATGGGCCGAAGTGACCACATTTTCAAAAAAATGAATAGATGAATTTAACTTCTGTCTGGTTTCTATGGATCCTCCGGCTTTTGAACCTTGTTCGTCTTTAAGAAAGAAATTCACCGCCTCTCTCAGCATGTGAGTATCAGTCAGATAGCAACCGTAATTACCGACAATTTGTAATTTTTTTAAAAGCGCTTTCCTAAGTGCTTGGCTTGGTTGGCGGGAACCGAATTTTTGATTCCAGTGCGCCCCATCAGGGTGGGCAGCTGTTTTAGAAGCCAAAATCATCTTGCCAAAAAATAGGCCATGCAAAATTAGATTGGTCGGCAAATTGTCTGCAACGAGCATAGACATCTTCGAGAGTGTATTCAAACTCAGAAGGGGGACAAGGATGGCGCTAGACTCTTTTAGGGCAGAGAGCCATGTTGAGGGTTCCACAAAACTGACGTTCGGAAAACCGGCCAATTGATCTCTCATTACCGGGCCGTACAGATCTTCGGCATTTTGCGAAAAGACCAGCTGAATCCGGTAACCATCCAAAATCAGTCGACGGACCTGCCAGACGGCTTCCTGGAAAGCGACAGTTGCACCGGTAAAAACCGTAATTAAGGTTCCCCGGCTCCCATCGGCCCCCATTTGCTGGGCTATTCTGCTTATCACAGCAGTGACAATTTTTTGAAGCTTTTCATCCGTCACAATTATATCTCTATCCGGACTAAACACCGTTTGTTCAATTTTTTATACAACTCAATGCAATGCCCAAAGGAGTTACAAGCATTGGATTGGCCGGTCTTTCTACCGACAATCCGGTCTCACTTTCTATAACTGTTTCAATCCCGGGGAAACAGCTGGTACCCCCTACAAGGTATAGGGTATCAACAGCATAGTCTCCGACGTGTCTTTCGACGATGCTTCCCATCTTTTGAAATACCGGGGTTATCAATGGCAGAATCTCAGGTTGACGCTCAGGGTTTATTTTCATTAATTCCGCCTCATGCACAGGAATTTTAAAATGGCCGGCAAGAACCAGATCTACGTGAACCCCGCCAGTCGGCTCGTCAGCTGTATAAATGACTTTACCATTTTTTATCACAGAGATTCCCGTAGTTCCCCCGCCGATGTCCACGACCGCCCCATCAGTAATCTCTAATACCATGGAAGCCGCTGTTGGTTCATCAATCAATCCCTTTACATCCATACCAACAGCTGCCAAAACATTGCCAAAGACCTTGGCATTTCGCCCGACTGTTCCGGGAGGATAGGCCGCTGCAGCAGATCTAATTGAAAAACCGGCCTCCCTTAATACACCAACCTGCCGGCGCAAAATATTAACAGCGCCCAAATAATCAAGTACCAACCCATCCCGAATGCTGTATTTGCTACGTGTGAGCACCCCGGCTAAGGGGTTGCCCTGGTGGTCCACAACGGCAGTGACGATATAAGCAGTACCGAGGTCAACCCCTGCATACAACAGATCCTCACGAGAGCGGTTGTCGGTAAATGACAATGCGGCTTCAAAGGTTGCAATCCGCTGGTTTGCTGATTCACTGATTTTCATCGGATTAAGTCTAATTAATTTTCCTTTCCCGTAATTCTTTTTAACACCGACTCCGCCGCACCTGAAGCACGTTCAACATCCGATTGCTTCCCAGCCAGGGATAACCGGCCTACCGCTCCATATGTCCTGCAATCCACAAGAGTGATCTGAGAATTTTTTTCGGCTTCGTTGGCTGCAAGCGTAATGTAAGCAGCAGGCTGAACTTCAAGAATGTAGAGATCCTGCCCGGGTAGCAGCATTGAGCAGAGCCGGGAGACATTGACCATCTGGGCGTGGTAGGCGTTCACTTTGTGAATGACCTGAGAGCTTAAAATCTTTGGTTTAAACCGATCTTCAATGGTCAATCCCAAAGATTTGAGTACGGCGGAACCGGCGTGTTTCACGTCTGCCTGTGCTTGTGAATGAAACTCCAGTACACCAAAATGCCGTTCCACCACCATGAGACCCGGACGTATGTTTGCCGCCTTTACAGCGGCATCCGTTACTCTGTTGATCACAACTCCGGGGGAAACTTCTACCAGCATTGCGGCCATACCTGGAATAGGAATATATCCTCTTGCGTTGGCACCTATATAGGCGGCAAACTGGGGTTGTAGGCGATCCAAATATACGTAAGAACGAAGATCAGGCATTTTTCACTCCTTTGGTAAGGAAAAGTTGTTTAGGACATTAAACCTGACGAACAATAAAAACCATTTGCGATATCATTATGCTTTTATGTCTACCTCGTGTCGGGTTATTTGGCTTTCCCTTTTGGCTTGGGCTTTTTTTTCGGTCTAGCCGGTTTCTTTTTTGGAGAAGGCTTCGGTGGCTGTTGACCTTTTACGCTTTTCTTTTGAAGAGGCGTTTTCTCATCAAACACATCTTTAGCTTCTTTTACTTTAGAGGGCCGAGGTGCTGTTGATTTCGCTGCTATCTTCTCTTTCACGGCGGGAACAACAGGAGGCTTCGGCTTAACGGTTTTTGTTTCAGAGGGAGGGGGCCTGCCCGAAGGTTCTATAGTAACTTGTGGATCAGGTCTGGGGATCACATGGACAGCCACTACCTTTCCGACTTTCCTGGCCGCCGCTGCGCCAGCACTGACCGCAGCCTTAACCGCAGCTACGTCTCCCCTGAATTTTACTGTCACTAATGCTACCTTGGTGATCTCATATCCGATCAGGATAACATCCGCCGCTTTGGTTCCGGCGTCTGCGGCCTCAATGGCTGGTATAAATCCCCACGTTTCTATTAGTCCAAGGCTTTTCTTTTTCATGATTATCCCTGTTTTTCTAAGTTGGTTAGCAATTCTGTTACGACTAAGGTAATCAATTCCCCTAATTGATTTTGAGAAAGTTGCGCCAGACCGTTTAGAGCGTTTTGTTGAAGCTGCATCGTGTCTTTCGAACCAGGGGAATAAGCCTGTTCAGAGTGAAAAACCAGCGGATTTCCCTTCACCAGTCGAGCGGCATTGGCGCCCAACATGCGAAGCTTTGCCATACTAAATTCATCGGCTACCATTGAAAACAAAGGGTTGTCAACCGGCAGATCACGATGGTGTAATACAGCCATTTGATCGGTTCCGCTTATGGCAATCCCGATATTGAGCTTTGACCCGTCAGCAGCCTGTTTGGCAAGGATCTTCAGCGGTTTTTCCACTACTTCTTCGACCTCCGCCGGAATCTCTTCCTCTTCCAATCCCCAGAGTATATATCCAATTGCTTTTTCCGGTGAGGGCACGGT
>CALANC010000015.1 GCA_937925895.1 uncultured Desulfobacterales bacterium | reverse complement strand
TCCCTGCATCAAGCTGCAGGGAATCTTCAATATCATAAAAGCGGTGTCAGAACTTCACAAGACCGGCAAACCTCCATTTTTTCTCTCCAGTTGTCATGAACCTGCCCTTCACATATGGTTCCATTGATGAACCAACAGAGCTTTCCGGCCTTGAACTCCCAAGCCGGACATTGTTTTTTCTGTTCAGAGGGGCATTTCTTTACGGTCCAGCAGGATTTTCGATTGGTCTTAATTCCGCGCATATTGGAAATCAGGAAAAACATCTGCCGTTCCACATGAACCGGGATAGATCGCCATCCCTGTTCATAACTGTGTACAGCTTTAATTGAAGTGCCAAGCAATTGAGCCATTTGTTTCTGAGTTTTATTCATTTTTTTGCGAAAAGTTACGAACTCTTTACTGTCCATTAATTCCTCCCTTATATGAGACCTTTGAAAAATGTCCTCTTTTTCCCAATCTCTGTGTCAGGCTCAAATTTTGCACGAAGTGGCGCTTATGAGCTATCCACGGAATACTCAATGTATGCCTGCCTGCCCCGTAGGTCCGGCAGATCGTACTGGGGTGGTTAAAATCTGACCTTGAACAAAATTGAATATTTTTCAAAGGTCTCTGTCTATCATTTTCCAGACAGAGCAAACTTTTTTGCTAGCATCTGACACAAAGTAGTATAAAATGTCAATAACAAACATAGGTATTTAAGGAAATTCCATTAAAAAATTCAACTCGGCAGGTCCTCTTGAGGTATGTTTTCAATTTCTTTCAGGGCTTCCCGGATTTCCCGAGACCGTTTATCAAAAACCCGGTAAACCGCACTGTACTCACGCTTTACTTTCCCCAGAGAAAAGCGCCCTCCGGTTTTATTGAGATAGGCATCTACAAGTACACGGATCGCCTCCCAACTGTCACGGCGGGTTTGGTTTTCCAGGTGGGTCAAATTATCCAGATCCTTCATCCGCTTGCGAAAAAAACGGGGTTCTGAAATCTTTCTGAATAGAACCAGAGAGAGGATAAAAATGAGCAAAGCGACCGCACCGCCATTGCCCAGGAGCAGAAGCAAATCAGCAGTGGGCAAAATTTTGGTCGTCAACAGGGCCATTACCGTAGCTCCGCCCACAAGGGTGCTGAGAAGTAAACTTCCAAAAACAAAACGGGTACGCGCCTTTCGCAACTGGTGTCGATAGCTGATCAGGGCTTCCAATATATGAGAGAGACGCTCAGCATGGGTCTCCACAAAAGTGGCCAAGTTGTCCAACCGGCGTTGAGGAGCTTTGAGAAGAGATGCTTTCAGTTCCTTGCGTTGGTTTTCCAAATAGTGCAAAAAACTGGTGTCCCGATCCACTCCGTTGCCGTAATTGACGGCGGCTCGAGGTGAGTACATTAAATGGATGGTTGGGATGTCTTTGCGACCGGTTATTTGCGACAAGTTCCAGCAGAGGGTGCCATAAACTTGCAACAGGTCAATCAGGGAGGCGCATTCATCGATGCGATTCAGCACAAAGAGAACTCGATCCTCAAACGTACGATCCGGGAGTGTCTCTCTGAGACTGGTGTGAGCCTCACGCACCGTTCCGGCCTTGTGCGGATCAAAAAGCACCAAAACCAGATCTGCAATCTGGGCCAGGTCACCGATAACTTCTTGATAGTCATATCCGCGGTTCCTTTCGGAAATACTATCCAGCATTCCAGGTGTGTCTATAATTGCAAGCGTTTTTAGAAACGGCGAGTTGACTTTTTTGAGGCAGAAATGAGCGGTGAACCGCTGGCCGTGTCTTTTTAGCGACTCAAAAGGATATTCAGGATCATTGAGCAAGAATTTACCGTCCCGTTCTTCGGTAACACGGATTTGTGTGTCGGTGGAATCGGATCCGTCATAAGTAATAACCGTAAAGGAATCGTCTGTTGGCGCCTGCCCCGATGCCTGAATGCTGGCTCCAAGAAAATCGTTGATCAGCGTCGATTTACCCGAAGAATAATTGCCCAAAAACAGAACCAGAGGTCGCCATTTGATGTTGGCTTCCAGAGGTGTCTCGCTGTAACCATAACGCATGGCCACAGGTGTCAGATGCTCTTTGACTATCTCTAAAAGATCGTTCCTGAGCGAATTTATGTATTCCTCACGATTCATAAACCAGTTAAAAAAATCGTTAAATCATTGAATTACGACCACGAGTAGATTCTCTCCAGCTCGGCGAAAAAAAGATGAATAAGATACATCAAACCCGACGACTTCAATAGAAACCTTATAATTGAATTAGCAAAGGAATATACCAGTGTCAACAACGAGCCGACTCGAAGCTACAATTAAATGGTTTAATGTGGTGACGTTTTTCCGGTCTTCCTTAAGGTTTTTCTTTTTTATCTTGAAATCAATTTGTAAATATTCTAATCATCAAATACATGTCAAGAAACTTCCCGTAAATCTATAACTTAATGAAACAGTTAAGAATATAACCTGATACCTTGCGTTCAAGAACCGCCATAATTTTTAGTTTTGCATTGTTCTTTTGGGCCTGCGGAAACGACGGCGGATTTACCGTGAGAGTGGACACGTCAGGGGGTAATTCTCGCCTTCCCATCAATGTCAAACTGGTTCACGGGACTCTTATGGTCATAGAAGTTGTTGTTGACGGCACGACGAACCTCGATATGCTGGTGGATACAGGTTCTTCAAGAACCCACCTACCTGCCGGGATTTTCGGAAATCCCAACGGAGAGGTTTATATCTCAAGCCTATGCCTCGAGAATGGTGTATGCTTTAATGATTTCGTGGCCCAGTCCTCCAATTCCGCTTTTACGCAGAATCAAGACGGGTACTTCAACGGAATCATCGGGGTCGATCTTTTAAAGATTTTCGATGTCACATTTGATTACCAGAGCGAATTGATTTACTTGTATGATACATTAGAAAACCGTTCACCCGGACGCCTGACCATAGATCTACACTACCAATCTTCCAGGCCATATACAAACATTTCGATAGAAGGCCTATCACAGGGGGCGAACCTTCTGGACACGGGAGCGGCGTATACGAGGATAACGACTTCAATGCTCGCTTCTTTGAACCAGGATCCGGATGTGATTTTTAACTCTATTGTTTTCACCTTCAACGGTTCCGAAATCGTCGATTATGTTCCATTGGCAGACTATTGTGTCGGTCTCGCCTGCCCGGGAGAGGTCATCGTCCAGATTGGGAACTGGCCTGCTGTCGGGGGAACTTTTTTCAGAGAATACCTAACCGCCTTTATATTTTCTGAAAATATACTTAAACTTGACCGTTACCAGGACAGAAGCCACATCAAAAAAAGCGGTATCCAGAGAATGGGCCTGCAGATAAACATATATGACGCAAGCGAAATTATTTATGTGGAGGAAGGCGGTTTTGCCTGGAAAGGAAGACTCAGAGGAAGTGAGATAATAATTTCGGTAAACGGAATCCCTATTGATTCACTGGGCTACTTTGGCATGTATGAGCTTTTGGCGGACACTTCCATCCAGGAATATCAATTCCTTGTCGAAACGCCCGAAGGTGAGGTGGAGGAGATTATAGTACAGGTAGGGTAAAAGGTTAGCGTGCTTAAAGCCCGGATCAACGCGACACATTCATAATTTCATTGACACCATTAAAAATTTAATATAATAAATTCAAGTAGTTTCTTTTTTAATTATCCTACATCACTATTAGATTCCCAAGTAAATAATTTCATTTTGTGTGGAACCTCAATCACGACGGTATTTCTTGGTCATACATACAAAAAAATCTCTGAATAAATCATAACAACTCACCTGGTCGAC
>CALANC010000014.1 GCA_937925895.1 uncultured Desulfobacterales bacterium | reverse complement strand
GCCATCCTGAGCACAGCGAAGGGTGGAATGCGGAGGGGGAAGGAATGCCCCCGCTGCTAAACCCTTGAAATGACCAGCGACGGAGACACCCGAGTGAAACGAATATGGATGCCTCCTGAATGCTTAACAGAATTGATGCCGGTTAGGGGCGCGAAACTGGAGTTATTATTTCAGGTCATGCCCTTTTTCTTCAAGGCGATATGAACGTTGCCGTGCCGGGTGACCCAATATTTGGGATTGGACAAATTCCTTTTAGATTGAAAAAGGATGTATCATCAATCCCAAATATTTGGGTCACGGTGAGACGCCGAAGAACTGGCCAGCATATCGCCTTTCAGAAAAAAGCATGACCTTAGGCAGGCTGCAACTGAATGCTTACCCGCATTGGTGCCGGGAAGGGGCACGAAACTTGGAAAATAATTTATGGAAGATATTGGTGGACATCTCTGCAGTCATGGCGCTTAAGGACACCCAGAGATTTTATCATAGGAAGTTCCTTGAACAGTCCGGAGGATACTGCCAATCGGTAAACATGATACGGCGCTTGCCCGCCCATTTGGGGGTCTTTAAAAATGTCGTGGATGAGCAGATATCCATTGGGTATGATGTGCCCTACCCATGAGTTATAGTCTTTGAACGCAGATTCGTAGGTATGGCCGCCGTCAATAAAAACCAAACCAAGGGGTGTCGCCCATAAACGCGCGGCGACTTCAGATTCACACACCATGGGCACAACCGTATTTTCGAGCCCGGCCGTTTTTATTGTTTTTCTGAATTCCTTTAGAGTGTCGACTTGTCCGGTTTCAGGATCAAAAAGCTCGGGGTCAAAATAGAGTTCGCCGGGTTGCTGTTCTTCGGAACCTCTGTGATGATCGATGGAAAAGAGGATGCTGTTGTTTTCCTTGCAAGCCGTAGCAAGATAAAGGGTAGATTTGCCACAATAGCTTCCGACCTCAAGGCAAGGACCGAGCCTACTGGCTTCAAGAGCGATGTCATAAAGACCTTGGCCTTCCTGAGAATCCAGGAAGCCCTTAACGTTATTTAACAGGTTTCCGTCAAGTTTCACTTCAACTCAATTCATCGTAGCCTTTAACAAGAACCTCTCTGGGCTTAGCGCCGTCAGAAGGACCCACCAATCCTTCTCTCTCCATGGTTTCGACAATCCTGGCAGCTCTGTTATATCCGATGCGCAGATGACGCTGAATCATCGATATTGACGCCTGTCCGGTCTTGGTAACGAGGGCTACGGCATCATCGTATCTTTCATCATATTCTTCTTCTTCGGGTTTATCTTTCTCTTTTACCGGTGTTTCGATTACAGACGTATCATACAAAGGCGTTTTCTGTTCCTTTAAAAATTCAGTGATCCTTGAGAGTTCCGTTTCCGATATATATGCGCCGTGAATTCGCTGAAGTTTCGCTGTCCCGGGAGGCAGAAACAACATATCTCCATCGCCTAAGAGGTTTTCCGCCCCAATCGTGTCGATGATGGTTCTGGAATCGGTTTTGGAGGAGACTTGAAAGGTAAGACGGGTAGGGAAATTGGCCTTGATGATGCCGGTCAACACATCTACCGAAGGTCTTTGGGTGGCCAGAATCAAATGTATGCCGGCGGCTCTTGCCATTTGAGCAAGACGGGTCAGGGCGACTTCTACATCTCGTGAAGCGGCCATCATAAGATCAGCAAGCTCATCAATGATAACAACGATGTAAGGCAGTTTCACCAAAGTCTCTTTATCCGCAGCCTTGGTTTCTTTTTCGATCTTCTGGTTGTATTGATCGACATGTCTTGCCTTTTTCTCCGAGAGCAACTCGTATCTATTCTCCATTTCCGAGACAACCCAATAAAGCGCATTGGTCGCTTTTTTTACTTGTGTTACAACCGGTGTAATTAAATGGGGAATGCCGTCATAATTTGATAGTTCGATCCTTTTGGGATCAATCATAATGAGTTTAATTTCATCTGGTGTAGATTTATATAAAAGGCTGCATATCATGGCATTTAAGGCCACACTTTTTCCGGTTCCGGTTGCGCCGGCAATTAAAAGATGGGGCATTTTGTCGAGTTCAGCCACCACTGGATTGCCGACAATATCCTTGCCGAGACTTAAGGTGAGCTTGGATTTTGATTTTTCATAGGCGCTTGACGCAACAACACTTTTAAATCTCACCAGTTCTCTGGAGGTGTTCGGCAGCTCAATTCCTATAACGGCTTTTCCTGGAATTGGCGCCACAATTCTGACACTTGTCGCTCGAAGCGCAAGCGCCAGGTCGTCTGTGAGGTTAACTATTTTATTAATTTTTATTCCCGGCGCAGGTTTATACTCAAAAGTCGTAATGACAGGTCCAGGAGATACCGTAACGACCTTTCCCTTAACACCAAAGTCTTCGAGTTTTTTTTCAACTAATTTAGACTGCATCCGCAAATTCTCGTCATCAGCAGGAGAGGATTCATCTTCAATTTCATCCAGCAAATCGACAGAAGGTAATTGAAACCCGGCAGCAGAACGCATGAAATCGAATACTTCCTGTTTTGGGACTGGTTTTTCCTTAACCGGCTTGGGTTTTTTCGGTTTAATCTCTATCTTCGACTTTTTCTTTACAATAGGATCTTTTCTTACTTTTGGCTGCTTTCTTATTTTTTGTCTTCTCTCTCTTAATTTGACCCATAACTTGGACATGAAGTCTGTTAAGAAAACCGCTGCGTTTCCACATCGTTTTATAAATCGTATCAGGGAAAAACCGGTGGCCATAATCAAACCGATGACCCAGGTAATACTCAGTATAATTACGCCGCCTGTAGCGTTTGAATACTTTACAAGGAAGGATTTTAACGGGATACCAATTATCCCTCCGGATGAAAATTTACTGCCAAAAATAACGATGTGATTTTGCTTGATTGCCAATAAGCTTCCGGTTGTTATTATCAGAAAAAATCCGCCGACAAGCGTCAAAATGATTGCCCTGTTGGGGTGGTTGCCAAAAAAGTGGATGCTGATCAAAAGGAGTAAAATAGGAATCCAGAATGCGCCAAGCCCGAAAAGTCCAATTAAAAGACCTGACATGTGGGCGCCAAACAAACCAAATAAGTTGTGAATCTGACTCGTGGTCCTAGCATTATGAATTGAAGGGTCTGTCGGGCTGTATGATAAGAGGCTGATTAATGTCAAAATAACCAGGAAAAACAGCAAAATCCCAATAATTTCTCTACGCATAAATAATTTCTTCCCTTCCTAACCTTCGCTAAACTTCTATAATAAAAGGAAGTATAACCGGACGACGTTTAATGGTGAAGGAGAAATACTTTCTCAATGCGGTTTGTATCTTTGATCGGATCTTTTGGATTCGGTCCGAGACCTCAGGACCCATTTCTTCTATGACTTCAAGTACGACACACTTTGCATCTTCCAAAAGATGTCCTGTCTCCGTCTCGAAAACAAACCCTTTTGAAACGATCTCTGGTCCATAGACAACAATTCCTGTCCCCTCATCAAAGGCCATGTTTACAACTACAAAGCCGTCTTCCGACAGATTACGTCTCTCTTTAAGCACACTCCGGCCAACATCGCCAACACCCTTGCCGTCTACGAGAACACGACCCGTGAAAACATTCTCTCGAATTTGACAGCCATTCTCATTAAATTCAATGACCTGACCGTTTTCAGCAAGAAGGATATTTTCTTTCGGAATACCAACCTGCTCCGCAAGGCGGGCATGCAGAACCAGGTGCCGGTATTCACCATGGATTGGTAAAAAATATTTTGGTTTGGTCAGGTTAATCATCAGCTTTAATTCTTCCTGGAATGCGTGACCCGATACATGGATTTCTGATATCTTTTCATAGATAACATCGGCACCCCGCCGGTAAAGGTCATTGATTATTTTGGCGATTGCCTTTTCGTTTCCAGGTATAAACTTAGAAGAAAGGATGACCGCGTCCTCTTTTTTAATTTTTATCTGTTTATGTGTTCCAGTTGCCATTCGAGCAAGGGCTGCCATAGGCTCTCCCTGGCTGCCTGTGGTGATTATAACGATTTCGTCATCCAAAAAGTCATCAATCTGCTCGACATCTATCTCCATGTCTTCAGGTATATTTAGGTGTCCCAGTGCTTTGGCAATATTGACACTTGTTTCGATGCTTCTCCCATTAAATATGACTTTCCTCTTGATTGTCCTGGCAATGTCAACGATTTGCTGTATTCGGGTAATATTGGATGCGAAAAGTCCGACAATTATACGGCCCTTCCTCCCGGTGGAAATTCTTGTGAGGGTGTCACCAACTTCTTGGTCGGAAATGGTATATCCTTCCTTTTCAACGTTGGTAGAATCTGACAGCAGGGCGAGGACGCCTGCTTCGCCCCACCGGGCAAATTTGTTGACGTCCGTTCCCATTCCGTCCTTAGAGGAGTGGCTGATTTTGAAATCTCCCGTGTGTACGACAAGCCCGTAAGGTGTTTTAATTGCCACGCCTACTCCGTCTACTGCACTGTGAGAGACACGTATAAATTCGAGTTCGAAGGCGCCCAGAGTAAGTTTTTCACGTGGTGAAATTTCACGCATTGAGACAAAAGGAAAAAGACCCTGTTCTTCAAGCTTATTTCGTACGATTCCCAGCGTAAACGGGGTTCCGAAAACGGGGATGCTTACTTCTTTTAGCAGATAAGGTAAGGCGCCGATATGATCTTCATGGGCGTGGGTCAAAACAACCCCTAAAACTCTTGATTTGTGCTGTTTTATATAACTCATATCAGGGATGACATAATCGATACCAAGCATATAGTCTTCAGGGAACATTAATCCGGCATCAACAACAAAAGATGAGTCTTTATAATCAAAAACCATCATATTCAATCCGATTTCTCCTAGACCTCCCAAAGGTATAATCTTTAACATGATTTATTGCCTTTATTAGCTCTTTCAAAGGATTGAATGATGACACTTCTAACGTGTTTCATCAGATCGTCTTTGGTTTTTCTGTTATAACCTGAAGTTTTAATCGGTTTGCCAACCTCAAGAATAACCTTTCCGGGCCTGACTAAAAATCGTTTTTTGGGCATAATCCTCCATGTGCCTTGAATGACAACAGGTACAATAGGAACACCCGCATCGACAGCCAAAATAAATCCTCCCTTTTTGAATGGTTGAATTGCATTCTCTTTACTGCGGGTACCTTCCGGAAAAATTAAAACCGGCACGCCTTCTTTGATATTTTTTGCCGCTTGGTTGAGACTTTTTAAGGCAGACCTCCGATCTGAACGATCAATGCTTATATAGCCTGCCGTTTTCATGGCAGATCCAAAAATCGGGATTTTGAAAAGTTCAGCCTTGGCGAGCCACCTGAGATGAGTGGGGAGATGAGCCAGTAAAACAGGGATGTCAAAATTGCTCATATGGTTGGACATGTAAATGTAATTTTTTTCGCGGTAAAATTCAGGGTGGTAATTCACCTTGACTTTTATGCTGGCCACAAAAAGAATGCCCTTTGCCCAAATTCTGGCAATTTTAAGTGAGGCATCGGGGCTTTTACTTATAAAAGCGATGACGATACATAGCGTACCCAAATATCCTGTAGTCAATACTATCCACAAAAGAATAAACAGCGTTCGTAACAATTCTCCGACCCTATATTCAGTTAATTTTGAATTCCAAGTTTGTCGAAGATGGAGTCGGCAAACCCGATAAGCCAATTGCGCTGTTTTTCGGTTGCATAGCTGATACAGCTACATCGAATTTTATTTTTCGTTCGTACCAATAGTTCGAAGGCAATTAGGTTTGATTCAAGGTTAATGGCGAAATAAAATGGCTGGCAATCTGTATGTTCAGCCTGAATTTCGTTGATGAGGTTCTGATCAATGGGCAGCCAATAAATCCCATCTATAACAGAGGAATTTAAATTTTCATCCAAATAGGTCTTAATCTTTTCATGATCTTCTACTCTAAGTTCGTCAATAACATATTGTTTCATAGAAAATAAAATTATCACAGTTTGTTGCACCACGCAAGATGTATATTTGCCAAAATCCGGTAGTTAATGAATAGATCAAGGACCATTTAGCACCTTGATTTAAAAACCATGTAGGGCTACAATAAACCGACATTTGTCCGGCATGAAAAACCCGGTTCCTCGGGCCAGAATTTTTTACTTAAAAACATTTGGTGTGTTCTATATGATTCCCTTAAATGTGTATCTGGTAGCCTATATCCTAATCTATGTATTGAGTGTCGCTTTATATCTGGCAATCGATCAACTCAATATAAGATATTTAAGAAATTATGGACAAAAGGTTCCGGCCCCCTTTGAAGGGATGATCGATGAGAAGGAATTGCAAGAGATAAGTCAATATACCTCGGACAACATCGGGTTTAATCTTGTTGAGACCACCGTCAGTAAAACCCTTTTTCTTTTTATCGTCCTTTCCGGTATTCTTCCATGGTTGGCCGGCTCTCTGGCGCAGGTTAATTTTTTACTGGCGGGCCTGGTCTTTTTTGCCGTGCCGGGTTTTATAGAGGGGATCGCTGGTCTGCCTTTCGACTATTATCACAGCTTTGTCTTGGAAGATAAATATGGTTTTAACACAAAAACCATCAAAATTTGGTTTGCCGACCTGGTAAAGTCATTGATCGTCGTCGTTATTTTAGGATCTTTGCTTCTTTCTGCGCTCCTGTTGATGTTGGCATACACAGGAGAAATGTGGTGGGTTTGTGCTTGGATCGTTTTATTGTGTTTCCAATTAATCATGACGGTTCTTTACCCCACTGTCATCGCACCACTGTTTAACACCTTTACACCGCTTGAGGATTCGGAGCTTAAGGTCAGGATACAGCAATTGGCCGACGAGGAAGGACTCAATGTCACAGGCATATACCAGATGGATGCATCAAAAAGAACTCGTCATACCAATGCGTATTTATCAGGCCTTGGGAAGGCCAAACGAATTGTGCTGTTTGATTCCCTGATTCGGTCCCACGATCTGGATGAAGTCGTTGCCATTTTGGCGCATGAAATCGGCCACCTGAAAAAAAATCACATCAAAAAGCAGCTCGTTATCACCAGCATTTTGTCTTTGTTTCTTTTTTATCTGGCATCAAAACTCTTAACCTTGAGATCGATGTATGAAAGTTTTGGTTTTTTTGACATGCCTCATTACGTGGGCTTTTTTTTGGTGAGCGTTTTGTGGGGACCGATAAGCAGTTTCTTATCACCCATGGGTATGGCGATTTCCAGGAAGTTTGAAAAAGAAGCCGACTTGTACGCTTTTCAGAAATTAAAATCCGCCAAACCGCTTGCATCGGCACTTAAAAAAATGGCCAAAGAAAATCTCTCCAACCTCACCCCGCACCGATTATATGTATGGTTCAACTATTCTCATCCACCGTTGCTTGAAAGAGTTCAATTGTTAGAGGGATTGGACTTGACCCAACGGCACGCGTCCGAGGCTAAGAAAAACCAATAATAAAAACAAATTTACTGATGGTGATTTGAGAGGTCTCAGGATGTATAATGAGAATAACTAATGGCGGTAATAACAAGGGGGAAACTGCTCCCCTGGTTCTCTGTTTTTATGAGAACCAGGGGGTGACACATTGAATTTTTATATTTCTTCAACTGTAATTGCGCCGGGTTCACAGACTTCAACGCAACTTTCACAGCCCAGGCACTCATCCGCATTGACAGGAACTGATTTGTCATCTTCCATCTCAAATACTTCAACAGGGCAAACTTCAACGCATTCTTCACAGCCTTCGCATTTATCTTCATCAA
>CALANC010000013.1 GCA_937925895.1 uncultured Desulfobacterales bacterium | reverse complement strand
ACAAACCCGTAACCCAGAAAGAATATCCAAGGAAAGTTGGGCACAAGCCAGACACATAGACCGACATATGCCAGCGTTGAAAACACATAAATCCCTATGGCGATCCAGAAATTAAAATCCCCCCGGCCTGCCGGTGGCTGAAACAAATCTTTAAAACTCCCCCTTTGGCCAAGACCGTTTTGCCTGAATGAACGGATTACAGACCAGATACCAACAACTGCAATGGAAAGACCCAGTCCGATTCCAAAGCTCATGTAAAAGTCGAAGTTGTTGGCAAAAATAGTATCTACTGTTCCCATTCCCAGGTGCCACCGGTGTAGAATTCCCTGTTTGTACAGAATGGGGTTTGCCACTATTGTAATTAACAACCCGACAAGTCCTCCCATCACAGCCCAGAAAGGGAGAACCATTCCTATAAATATGAGGCCGATGTCGAGTTGAATTCCCGTGGCGACTGCGGGAAGCACCCCTTCGGTATGTCTTGTCAGTTCGACCCATGGAATCGGAATCAGCTTTATCGGTTCGGTAAAAAGAAGACCCGACACGGTTGGCATAAGAACATAGATGCCACCAAAGACAAGCCCAATTACGCCGCCTATCGAAAAAACGCGCCAGTTCCAGCTTTTTTGTTTCTCTTCTGTAGACTCGGCCAGTGCCATGGTACCAAGAGCTCCAACCGGTGCCATGGGAAATGGAAGCTTCTCCACATCAGAAGTGATTCGATACAGCGCATAACCTAATCCAAAATGATCTATCCGTTGAATGAGCTGAGATCCGATCAGCAAAAGAATCGGAATCATCCAGTCCCGGTGAAAAAAAGTCCTTTCAATCAGGGACATTGAATCAGGAGGGGGGGCTACCCAGGTGGGGATAAAATCGGTTAATCCCAGCATCTTGGCAGCATCAGACTGAATCAGATACTGGTTCCATAAAAGCCCCTGAAAGGGGGAAGCCATAGCCGCTCCGGCCATGTAATAAAGCAAAAAAATTTCTTGCTGTTTGAGTTCAGTATACGACCGTTTCGCTATCTCGGCAAACAGGATAATGGTAACCCATCGCGCAGCAGGACCTATTCCGGTACCGATGACAAGTTGGAGATACATACTTCCGGGCATCATGAGGAAACCGATAAAAACCGCTCCCACAATGGCCTTCCAGTCAAAACCTTCCTCAAAAGAATCCGGAACTTTTAACAGATCTCGATATTCTTTTAGTTCCTTGTCATCATACATTAAGATAGGCCTTTATATTCCTGCTAGTTAGATACGCTATCGTATTATAATTGAACAATTTAAAATCACCGCTGAGACGCTGAGGTCGCAGAGAATTTGTTTCTTTTTTGTTTTCCGCTGGGAGGGCGGAAAACAAAAACATTCATCCCCGTGGGAAAAATAAATCACTACCTTTATTTCAAATCAATATTCCTTTAAAAAGTTTTGAGTTTTTTTCTTTTGCTGTCCCCTCAACGGCAAAAGAAATAATATTTAACTCTGCGCCCTTTGCGTCTCAAGCGAAGCGGGCGGTAGAACTATATAAAAAATACGTCATCGAACTTACGAACTAAAGTACTAAGGTTAGCTGGGTAATACTACATAGCTGGCATCGCTAAATAGCCCGACCAAAGCCCAACTCCCTCCCATTAAGAAATCCCCGATAATCAAACCAATAAAAAAATAGCGCAATCGTTTGAACAAAACAACCCCACCGTATCGTATACAAAGGGCATTGCACAGCCAGCCAATAAAAAAACTGACCCAGAGAATCCGCATGGCCGAGCTATAGGCGGTCAAATAACCGATGGGATGAAGGGGCCACCAAGAAAATCGTTGATAACATATCGCCAGAATAAGCATGACAAGTGCACCCATTAATGAAAAAATCAAAACCCAATGGCTGGATACTGCCGGCGATTCGATCAGGGTAAAGATTTTTTCATAAACGGTAACTGTCGTGCGGGTTGCCCAATCAAGCTGTAGCCCCCGGATACCGAATTTATAGCAAAGCGCCAGCATGGATATAAAGGAAACCACAAGGCCTGCCGCCAACGTTATTAAGATACCACCAAATACCATTTTCATTCTTTTCGTATTCTGCGTAATTTTATTGGCATGAAGTAAAGAAGGCATAAGGGACTCTCGTAGATCCACAAAAAGAACTTTCTGGATGACTCCGGCAATTAGTAGTCCGATATGAGTAAAAAAACCGGGGCCAAAAATATAAATGAGTCCATCAATGGGCGCGGCCGTGAGGGTAAAATAAGCAATTCCTCCCTGACAAATGACACGCGTGGCAACCAACATGACCATAAAACAAGCGCCTATTAATAGAAAAGAGACAATCAGGGGCATGCCGTAATAATGGCACCAAGCAATGATTCCGAGAGTTCCTATGACTAAGCCCCAGAAAGATCCCGTGGTTGAAAACCATTCTACACCGGAAGATGCTACTTTTTTAAAAGCAAATGCATGCCGCAATACATGGATAATATGGTATCTGGCAAGCCAAAGAAGAAATAGAAAAAAAACGCCATAGGCGCCAATCATCTGGGTCTCTTCGGGTCGGGCCAGTGTCGGGCCGAAAGAGACGCCCAGTGCCGCAGCAGGAATATTATAACCAAGGATACCCAATAACCCAATCAGCAAGCCGCCAAAAATGAAAAAAAACCAGAAAGAAAAGGAGATCTGTTTAGAAGTAAGAAATGCGAAACCGATAAAGGCAGGATAGATGAATATTTTGAGCTTGTGAAATCCGGAAAAAATTCCGTGTTTTGGAAAATAGGGCCCGGCAAGAATCAAGGTGGGAATTTGTGGAACCGCCGGGAAATAGAAATGAAGGCCATTTAACAAATGCAAAAAAATGCAAGCCAAAAGACCGGCAAGAAGAAAACGGTTTTTAAAAAACCCTAATAGATCATCTTCATCAAAAGCTTTTTCCAGCATCTGTGGTACCCGTAAGAGGGGAAAATTCATTCTCTCGTTTTGTATGATCTGTCTGCTAAAAAGATTAATCATGCAGATCATAACAAAATAACAAAGGAGAATAAAAAACACCCAGGTAAGGAGCGGCTGTATCCAGGCAAACCAGGGAATTTGTCGCAGTACCTCCAGCCATCCCATATTGTACCCTCCAGAAAGGCCGTCATAGATGCTTTTAATGGCTTCTTGACTTTGGGGATACCAGGTTTCTGGTAGGAGAGGATAAAGAACATCTTCCCATCTGTTTTCTATTGAGGCAAAGTGATAGGGAGCAGTTAAATTAATAAAAAAGGTGCGAACGAGCCCCGTATAGGCAATCCCGGAAACGACGACCATTTGAATCCAAACCAGCAGGAGTTCCTTCCCGGTAAGTATGGCCCGCTTTTTGAGCACTTTGTTGATTAGGGCCGTTATGATGGTCAGCCATAAGAGAATATAAAAAGGGGCCAATGGGAAATGCCCCCCTCCAAGCGGGGTGGCCTGGCGGTAAGTGTTATTGAAAGGAGTGATTAAACAGATACCTAAAGCCAAAACCAGACCCAGTATGACGGCACGCAATCGAATGTAAGCGCTTGACGTTTTGAAATCATTCCTCTCTAGCTTATCTTTTTCCATATCTGGTTGGATCAGTTCCTGTTCCATATTTTGTTATTCTGGTAACGGGTTTACCCCCTTCTCTGCTGTTTGTGAAAAAATGAGTTTTTCATAGTGTTGTTGCTCGGATTCATCCAATGATCGCCATACCAACAGCTGTTTTCTCATATCATTAAGAAAGGCCTTGTTGATCCGTCTCCAGGCATTTGCCTCGCCGGTTATTCTGTCTATAGATACCTGTACCTCCAAAAACCTGTCGTCTTCTTTTGAAGGGCAGAAAAGTATTTTAACATACTGCCTAATACCAAAGTCAAAAGGAGCCAGCCACACATCCATGTTCAAGTTGAGGCATGACAAAATGCAGCAACTATTTTCATCGTCTCCGTCGGATGTGTGGCAGGTGGGACAAGCAAAGAAAAAATCGATATTCCCTGTCGAAAAAATCCCATGAGAAACTTCCGTATGTCCATCGAAATATGAGAAAAGGAAACCTCCAATACCCTGATGTTCTTTATATTTCATCAAGAATGGCAAGGTAAGCTCAAGCGTATTTCCCTTTGACTCGGGAAGCGTCCAGGATCGATTTACATCGGGTACTGCAATTTGTGCCGCAACCCTGGAAGGATATATCACTGAGATGAGAACAACTAAAATCACCAGCAGCATGGCTCCCACTCCAGCCAAGGAAGAATAATTGACCGTGATACCCGACCAATAGGAAGAGCCTCCAAAAACGCTGGCTGTTGTCTGGGCGAGTAGATATCCGAGAACAACACTCATCACAGCAAAAGCCATGGCTTCGGCAATGAAGAGAAAAGATACGTGGTAAGGCGCCAAACCCACCGACGTATAGATGCCGATTTCTCGTTTCCTTTCGTAAACGCTTCCGATCATTGTGTTTAAGACGATAAATATCGAAATAATTAAAGGAATAAGAATATTGGGAACACCGCTGTATCGAATGGAATCACTGGCATTGTAAAGGAACGTTCCGCCGGGTTCACCGCTAAAGAGAGAGAGACCGAATCTATCAACAATTGAATAGGCGGCGGTCCGGATTGCTTCCATCGATATGGGAAGAACGGCAACACTTTTCAGATGGCCTCCTGAAGCCAAAAGGGTTGAAAACGGTACAATAACCGTTAGTTCTCCTGGAACATGGCTGTACCGGCTTTGAAAGGCTTTGATGTCCTCACCGGATTCCATGGCTTCCATTTCCACTTCTGTCATCTCCATAGAGGCCTCGCCCGGAAAAATTGCCGGTGTAAGTGGTTCGCCATCTAGATCTAATTGCTCTTGAAGGCCTGCTCCGGAGAACGTTCCCACCACTTCAAAGGGGGTTCCCCATAAATTGACAAACGGTTTCTGAGGTCGATTCGGATCAATTCCCAGGCTCTCTGCCATCCGTTCGGGCAAGAGAACGACATGGCGTTCTCCTTTTCGAAACCATCTCCCTTTCACTAGAATCTGATCAATTCCGCTGACATTGACTTCATTGACAGAAAGACCCACCAATCCCTTGCCTTCATATATGTGGTCTTTGTATCGAACGGGTATACGAGTTGCTCGGGTCTTGTCGTCGGTTTCCAGCCAAACGCGTGGAGCCACCAAATCTTCTTTTTCAAAGGCGTTAGATAAAACACTCAAGGCCTCGGTCGGAAGATCCTGCCAATTAACATTCTTTAAAAGAAAACCATTATAAGGCGTTGTCTGCTGATACAAAATCCGGGTGTGTCGCCTCAAACTCTTTACCGAGGTAAAACTCATAATGGTAAATGTCAGAATAATTAGGGTGGTACAGGTGAGTATGGTGCGCAAGCGTCGCCGCCGCAGATTGCTCACCCCCAGAAAAAACGCTGCTGCAAACGCCTTCCAGCGGCTGATATTTTCCGGCTTCATATGTTTTGCTCGCCTTTGGAGTAGTATCATCTCCTCTTCAAACCGAAAAAAGATAATGATCGTCACAATAAGAGAAAGACCGATGATAAAAAAGGCAAGAATGACCACCGTAGGACTATAGGCAAGCTGAAATGCGGGATGGACATTGTAGATTAAAGTAATAAGGAGAAGCAATATAATGATAAAAGCGATAATTCTTTTGTGTATATTTGCATAGGAAAAAACCAACCGCTCCATGCAGAAAGCAAATGGAACAAAAAGAGCGATATAAAAAAGGACCCCAAACAAAACATCTTTTTGGGTTTTCTCCACTTGATCATATACCCTGCTGGCCAGCGCCCATGATTTTGCAGAGGCTTTAGAAAATAAATCATATGTTTTTGATTTTAGGGCCTCTCTTGCCTGCTGGAGAGCAAAGGTGCCTTCCTGCTGCAGGGCACGTATTTTTTCGTTAAATATGCCGTGGTCTTCTAGCTTTTTTATTCGTGGCTCAAGAAGCGTCCACATATCTCGCGCAACGTTAAAACTTGTATAGTGCAAAGTGGGCCAATCGTCGATGAGATAACCGGTTCCATCCGGACGGTTTCTGGTGGCATTTGTCAATATCATTTTTTTGCGCAGCACCGTATCGGACAGGGTGAGTTTAAGGTGTGTGCCGGATTCAAGGAAAAAACTTGCAATGATAGACGAACGGGTGTCGATTCGGCTCCACCAATATCGTAACGGTGTAGCTTCGCGGCGGCCGTCAATAAGTTGAATTTTAGTCATATACTGGAAGTTTCGCGGCTCAAGGAGATCGAACACCGTACTTTGTTTACAGGCAAACATAACCAAATCGGTCTCCATAGATCTTCGTCGCATCTTCAGACGGTAAGCGTCTTTGCCTGTTTGTTTTTTATCAATAGCCCACAGAACCGATCCGGTGTCTGGATCAAACCGATACCCTTCAATAATCACTTTGTCCAAAACATGCTTTTTATCCGCCACCCCTTTAAGTTCAAATTTTCCCCTGGAATCCACCATGGCATAGTAAATACCCGGACCCTGATACGCCAGAATCATACTGCCAGGGGCCTGTTGATCTGGAAATAGTTCCCCATGACGAAGAAATTTAGCCCGGCCGGAAACAGTTGCAAACCCGTTTCGAGGAAAATTTCCCGTGTGAAGAACCGGAGCCTTTGCCAAATACTGAATCAAACCTGTCACAAATGTACTCTGTTTTTTTGCATAAGCTGCGTCCAGGGTGTCAGGAACGTCGTAAGGCGTACCCCACATGGATCTTCCATCATCAACGGTTACCAGGCTAAAACCAAGAAGGCCTGCCAGGGCGCTCACTTCGCCTCCCAAATATGGACGGTCCAGGAAATAGCTCTCCCAGGTATGTTGCCGGCTGGGCCTGAGCGTATCCCGAAAAAGTGATTCAATCCTCTGCACGCCTGCCACTTTTTCTGCACCGTGTCTTAACACCTCTCCGATTAAGTTATAGATTGCAACACGGTTGATAGTTGGTTTCAGAGGATATAGCCAACCACGATTAAAGGCACCAAACCCAGTTCCATGGCTGGAGAGATGGAGTGATATCACTGCCGTCAAATCCATTTCTTTGACCATGGATCTAAACTTTTGGGCACTCTTAAGCTGTGTTAATTGTCTGGTCGCATCAGTCAAAATAACGGTGCTCTCTTTTATTGCCAGAGGAATCAGTTTCTGGATTGTTATCAATTCCTCATCAGAAAGATTTTCGAAGTTATTTCGCCAGCTTAAGCGACGAAGAAATAGCCGTTGCGCTGCCATTTTATGAATTATTTCCTGATTGTTGCTCTCTTTCTGATTCAGTCGAAGGCGTATGAGTTGGCGGGATATTTTGTCCACTTCAGTTTTTATCTGTTCAATAAAAACGTCTTTGAGCAGTTGGTGAGATTTTGCCAGGTTTGAACCTTCCGATTTTGCCTCGGTTAGAATCTTTATAAGCTTTTTATTTTTTTTAATGGTCGCTGCCAATGATTTTTTCTTTTGCCTTATGTCTTTTGATCTCGTATTTATGCTCCAAACCAGCTCGCGCAAACCGGCAAGCGTCTGAGCATGTCCGCTGGTAGCCACTAGCAAAACAGACCTTTTGGGAGGATTTTCCTTCAACTCTTTCGCCAGCTTCAGGAGTGTGGCGATGCTGCAAGCTTCATCAGCCCCGGGAGATCGTCCATGGACCAGAGCCGTACTATCGTAGAAAGCTTCGACCATGATCAATTCCTCCCGAAGTTTTTCATCAATTCCTGGAATCAGGCCGTATATATTTTCAGCCGAAACCACCTTCCAGACACTATCTGAAACCAGTTTGACCTCGGTTGCTACAAGTCCATCGGGAGCCGTTTCGAATGAACCAAAGATATCTCTTGCAGTATGATAAGGAATCCAGAAGCGGGGAAATCGAATGGGAGTAAGTTCTGACTTTTCGTGGAAAAAATCCTTGCTGGTGGGGCCTCGGTCAACATATATCAACGCTTTGGCGCCAAAATTGGCTGCGTTTAACCAGTTCTTTCCTGAATCTATCTCCATCAGCAAAATGGCTCCGGCGATCGTTTTTCCATTTAATTGATTGAGCTTCCCCGAACCCACATAAATTAGAGGACCAACCAGTCCTTGGGGGGAAATTGTTTCCGGGTCAATGGCATTGCCCATAATTGGCTGAATCGGAATATTTCGCTTTTGTTCCGGTAGAAAAAGACGGCTGCCGCCGTGTGATCGGACAGGAACTGAAAAAGGGAAGGTCCCGACAGTATCAAAACCGAGTTGCCCCAACTGGTCTTTGATGAATTCCGCTGCCGCGTGGTTCCCTGGAGTTCCGGTACTTCGGTCACCCGTAGCTGCCATCGTCCTGATAATATCCATAAAATAGTTTTCAGACGACGCCATAGTTTGAGCCATATCCGGAAAACCCATTAAAAGGATCCAGCCCCACACAAGAGCAACCAACCAATATTTACGCATACGTTTTAACATGTCACTAACTTCTCATATCGATCTGTCCGATTGAAATTGAGAGCTCATCACGATTTTCAATCTTTTCAATTCGTCCGTCACGAATCCATACGACTTGATCTGATACGTTTAACATTTTAATATCATGGGTGGCGGATATCACCGTTACGTTTCTCTCCTGGCTCAGTTTTTTTAAAAGAGTGATAATTTCCTCGCCGGTATTCAAATCTAGATTGCCCGTCGGTTCATCTGCCAGGATAATGGCCGGATCATTGGCAAGTGCTCGCGCGATGGCCACACGCTGTTGTTGGCCTCCGGAGAGCTCAAATGGTTTGTGCTGAAACCGATCTCCCAACCCCACCAATTCTAGAAGTTGGATTCCCTTTTCCACTGCTGCATCATTGCTTACCCCTCCAAAGATCATGGGGAGGGTTACATTCTCAAGAGCGGTCATAACCTGAATAATGTTAAATGTTTGAAATATATACCCGATTTTCCGGCATCTTAGCCATGCCAATTCATACGCATCGAGTTGGGCGATGTCGACCTCGTCGATAAAAACCTTGCCGGATGTCGGTTTGTCCAAACCACCGATCATATTGAAAAGGGTGCTTTTACCCGATCCGGAAGGACCCATGATGGAAATATATTTACCCGTATCTACTTCAAGATCGACCCCTTTCAGGGCCTGAACCTCTACTTTCCCGAGTTGAAATGATTTGGTTACTTTGGAAACCCGAACGATACTACTGCTATCTTCCATTATATATTCCTTAAAAGTTAAGAATCCTCTTAAATTCAATTCTATTGTTCTACGCGCATTGCCTCCACCGGCTGCATCCTTGCAGCCAGTATAGCGGGATATAATACCCCTACCAGGCTCAACATAATTCCAACACCTATGGCAATAAATACAGACATAACCATGTCTTCCCAGATTACTGTCATGACGGCCTTGGAGCCAAATCGCAACAAGGTATTAATGACGGCAAAGAAACAGCCGGCAAAGGCGCCGAATCCCGCTCCTGCCACGCCTTGCATCCCCGCTTCCAAAAGAAAAAGTCTCAATACGAATCGGTCCAAAGCTCCCAAACATTTCATGGTGCCTATTTCTCGAAAACGTTCGGTTACTGCCATGAGTTGTGCGTTTACAATACCTACGACACAGACCAAAAGGGAAAGAACCACCAGCCACCGTTGTTTAGGACTGTTTTCCACTCGGATTTCTTCCGGTTTGAGATCATAACCGGATTTAATAAGTGCCTGACGAAATGCGGTATCATTTGTGGATAGCATGCCATTGGCAACATCCGTGCTCACATTGATGAAACTCAGAAAAGATATGGCCAATATAAGGCTTAGGGTAGTGATAAGAGAGCGGAAAAACCGTACTCGAATACTTGTAAAAGCGATTTCCACCGATTTATTAAACGGCAGAACCACTTGCCGGTGTACTTTATAGTTTCTTTTGTTCTCTTTGATTGAAAAGGACCTGTCGTTCACACCTTATCATCCTTTCTGGATAAAGTTGAATAAAAAGCATATCAAATTTTTTCTAAATGTTCTATCCATTTTGCCGTATTCACTGCTCCGCTTAAATCGATATTAACTGAAGGCTTTGCCTTTTCGGAAAGTATTTGTTTCAATCTTAAAACCAGTCGATCAGGGTAAAGGTCCTCATCGTTCAGAATTTGTAACGCCCCAAGCCGCGAAAGGCGCTCGGCTCTGATGCCTTGTTCATGATCTCCTGAATAGGGCCACACCAAAGCAGGGACTTTCGTGGTCAATATGTCCATACAGGTATTGTATCCTGCCATGCTAACTGACACGTCCGCAATCTGTAAATAATCAAGGAAGTTTTTTGAAAACCTGCTAATATGAATATCTGTTTGGATTTTTTTGGCAATTTGCGAAAATTCATCATGGTCCATAAATGGTCCCGTAAACATTTGAAGTTGCAAATGAACAGAATCTTTCATCAAAATACAGGCGTCTACAACGCTGTTTAGCAATCGGTAACCACTTCGTCCTCCACCTGCGCTGGCAACAATCCGTGTTTTTTTTCCATTATTGTTTCTCATTTTTTTAATTTCTTTGACCGTTTTGTTAATGACGCTTTTGGCAACAAATCCGGTATACAAGACCGGAATAATGATGTCGTTTACTCGACTGAAGGTCTCGTCTAAAGGGAAAACGTCAGAATTCGAGTGTATGAGCAAATAATCGAACATTTCATTTAAAATAGTGAGTACCCGTTGTTCATATTCGATCGGATCTCGTTTTTTCACCAGAATATCTCTTAAACTACATGCGGTTTGTACATCGCCAAAAGTTCCGCTGCGAATAGCTTGTAAAATTGGCACCAGTTCGAATCCAAAAATGGTCCGGCCAAAAGGATACAATTCCACAATAAATAGATCCGGCTTAACCTGCTTGAACAAAGAAAAAAGTGTGGCTTTGCGTTCGCTTTGAATTTGCTCAATACTTCTATTTGGGATTTGAGGAATCAGCGTGGTGAATTTCTCATCCATATAAAATGGCGGAAGTCGCACAAGCTTAACGTGAGCAGGTATGTCGATGTCAACTTGCGGCCCCCCCACAACGAGAAATACCTTGTGGTCCGCAAGTTCACGAACAAGCTCGACGCTCCGGAATAAATGTCCTACCCCAAACACATATTGACAATAGAAGATGATTTTCATCAACAACCCGCCTCGATTGCAAGCATATCTTTGAAATGAACCGGAATGAGTTCTTTTCGCTTCACAACAGATGTTAATAAAAGCTCTAAAAAACTGAACGCCGCTTCATTCATCCGTTGGTGGTGAATCATGACGCCACATGTACCGCTGGATATGGCTCGGGAAAGATCTGTCAAAAGACATTCCCAATCGTCGATTGGATTCACACCTTTGCGGGTATGAAGGTCAACATTAATTTGAAAATCAACAAGTCCATTCGGGGCCGGAGGTCGCCTTCCCATTATTCTGGAAACAGCAAAGAAACCGAGCTCTTTTAACACGTTAAGCGTCGTAAGGTTGCAGCGGTTCCAAGGAGGGGTAAATACCGGATAAAAGGAATTCTTCATTATTATCTCAAGACGATCCCGGCCGTTAATAATGTCTCTCCTGATTTCATCATGCGAACGATTGGGACCAAATTCTTGCTTTTTCCCTTCATTTTCATGATTGATATGTCGCCAACCATGTTGATGCCAACATATCAAATCCGGTGTTTTTTGACCCAACTTATTTAGCTGTTCCCATCGGGGTCCCGTAAGCCATGCAGGTACCACTGCCAACGAAATCGGCACACGATATTTGGTAAAAAGCGCCAATAGACGTGCAACGTTGTGTCCCGGAACCGCCACGTCATCTGCCCGGAAAAACACATAGACTGCGTCTTTCATACCTATCAGATCACACGCATTATCGATAATATTTTCGATTTTTTGATCCAAATTCGAAGGAATAGAATGCCAAATAGAAGAATAATGATGACGCATGATCATCTCAAGAGGTTTGGAGTATATACAACTTGTTGATAATATTTATCTTTCAATTTCCATAACTTTCTGCCAACGCCCAGGACTAATGGGATATCAAGTGACAAAAAGCGCAGTCAACTAAGAATGATTCATCCAATTTTGTATCCATTGCGCCGTTTTATTCGCGCCGTCCAAATCGATATCCGATATAGGTTTCAACGGCTGGGTCAACATCTGCTCTATGATGTTTGCAAGGCGAGATGGTTTTAGGTCATGCTTTTTCAGCACTCTCATAGCGCCATTCCCTGCTAGACGTTCTACACGAAGACGCTGTTCTCTGTTTTGGGAAAAGGGCCAAACAAGAGCAGGCACCTTTGCTGCCAAGATATTCATACATGTATTGTATCCGGCCATGCTGATTGAAAGATCCGCCGCCGCCAGGTAAGACAAGAAATCAGATGTGAAACGCTCAACTCGCACTCTTTTGTTTGCGTACTTTTGTAAACGATCAAAATCCTTACCTTCCATGAAGGGTCCTGCAAAAACTATAAGACGGCATCTGCTCGAGGTGTCTAACATCGGAAATGTTTTCAACACGGATTCCAGCAGAGATTTTCCGACTTTGCCGCCACCCAGGCTAGCCACAATAAAATTTTCATTCTCTTTTATCTTTAGCTGATTACGGAGCATTTCCCGTGCATTTGGTGCGGGTTTGGGAGTCACAAATCCGGTATAAACAACAGGAATAGTAATGTTTTTAATACTTGAAAACGTTGTATCGATTTTCAGCAAAGACGGATCCGAATGGATCAATAAGGCATCAAAATAGTTGTTTAGTAAATCGACCACCTTGGCTTCATAAGATTCCTGATATTTTTTTCTGTCCACCAGAATGTCACGAAGGCTACAAATCACACGACTTGTTGGTAAAATATCATAACGGATGCCTTTCAGAATGGGATCGACTTCAAATGAGAAGGCCCTGCGACCAAACGGATAAAGCTCCACGATGAAAATGTCAGGGGACTCCTTTTTATAGAAGCTGAAAAGCATTTGCCTTCGCTCTTTTTTTATCTGGGCAACCGGGGTTTCTTTGCTTTTTGCAAAAAGGTTTTTAAATTCACGATCCATTTCAAGACCGGGAAGACGAAACTCCTGGATATGATCTGGAAGCCGAATATCGATTTCTGATCCACCCGTAACCAGGATCACCTCATGTTCCGCAAAGGCTCGGCCAATTTCGATGGTTCTGAATAAATGACCTATCCCCAGAACATATTGACAATATTGAAGTATTTTCACAAGTTCAATAAAATTACACGTCTAGTCAATAAAATAGGTGTCGGACAAAACTAGCTTTTTTCTGACTTCTTTTTTGTATCTATTACACTTTATGGTGCAATAATCGTTTGCTTTCGATTGGGACAAAACTTCTTTAAAGTATGGACCTTCCACGATATCTTGAAGCGGTTTTGTCTTAAAATTGATTTCAGTATGATATTTTTCAATCAAAGGAACAATATATTGGAACAAAGGATTGTGTTCGGTAACATACATACAGTGTGCAAAACAGCAAGGATGCACCGTGCCGTCAGCTGCTATATAAATCGATCCATTATTCAAAGGCTTGCATATGGCAGAGATGTTTCCCTTTTTAGATTTTTCGCCATATGAAAAAAATATGTCCCTTTTCATTTGAAAGTCGAACGTTTTTGGCCTCCTTAGCTTTTCATTATAATCCCTTGAAGATATAACAAAAAATCTTGAACATCCAATATCTTTGGCCAGGGCCTCCGCCGTTTTAATCTGATGTTCGTTGTGCTCAAATACAATAAACTTCCATTGGGCAACGCCGCCACCGTTAATAAAGGCTTGGATATTTCTTATTATTTTTTGGAAGTCAGTGCCTTTTCGATGAAGAGAATGGGTCTTTTCCAGACCGTCCAGAGAGAATACCATACAACCATCATGGAACAATTCACCAAGGGCCTTCCACCACCCTTCATCTTGTGCTGAACCGTTGGTGTCGCCCCCTAATCGAATGGTCTCATTGATATTTTTAACATGTTTTGAAAGGTCCACAACTTCAGAATTTGAGCATAAGTCGCCGAAATTTCCCGCAAAGGTGATGATCTGTAATTGTTTTAGAAAAGATTCGGGGAGTAATTTGAATTCAGAAAAAGTGATTATTTGGTCTTTGTATGGACGGACTTTTTGCCTGCGGCTACAAAAGGGGCAGAAGCCGATGCATTTGGAAGACACCTCAATGTTTAATCCTCTTATATTTTCTATCTGTAGCATTATTGTTGTGTTCCAGTTTAAAAGCACCCGCTTTTGGTCGATCATTATAACGTCTGGCCTTAACCGGGTATTGCCAAGGCATTTAT
>CALANC010000012.1 GCA_937925895.1 uncultured Desulfobacterales bacterium | reverse complement strand
ATTGCTTCCTATACGATCTGGCTGAATGCACATCTGACTTTGGAGAGAAAGTATGCAGATATCGGTATTGCCCAGGCGGAACTGGACAGAGTGATCGGGGTTTCTCTGAATTGAGGTTTTTTAATCGGGAAATCGGAAAACTTACGACCCAAGTATTCGTTATACTAAATGATAATCCGAAACTTAAGTAGGTGTAACCATGACAGCAGATGTTTCTAGCAAAAAATTTATGCCCACTATTCGACTGATTCTGTTGACTGCACTGATCACCTTGCTGCTTGCCGGAAGTAGTGCCTATTTTCTTGGCTATCTCGGATCACGGCACAGCAGTCATTCATTACCCGGCAAAATGGAAGGAACAACCGAGCGAAAGATTGCCTACTGGCGTTCACCGATGAACCCCACCGAGATCTATGACAAGCCGGGAAAGAGTGCCATGGGTATGGATCTGGTACCTGTCTATGAGGACGCTCTTGTGAGCGGCGTAGAGGTGGTCATCGATCCGGTGACACAACAAAATATGGGACTTCGTAAGGCCATCGTTGAGAAAAAGCCGCTTACTCACACCATTAGAACTTACGGTCATGTTACTTCCGATGAAACGCGTACAGCTCAGATCAGTTCCAAGGTAGGCGGCTGGATCGAAAAGCTGTATGTTGATATCACGGGAATGTACGTGGAAAAAGGCCAGCCACTTTTTGATATTTTTTCGCCTGAACTTCTGGCTGCCCAGGAAGAATTTCTTGCCACAATAGGTAGTTTGAAACACCAGCAAAGCAGAGGGTCTACCGACTTCCTGGCTTCTTCACGCAAAAGACTTCAGTATTTTGACATATCTGAAAGCGAAATTCAAATTATCGAACAAACGGGTGAGGTTAAGAAAACCTTAATGATCCGCTCACCGATCAGCGGATATGTGATCGAGAGGAAGGTAGAAGGAGGGATGTATGTTAAACCGGGAACCATGATATACAGGATTTCCGATCTGTCCAAGGTATGGGTTGAAGCCCACATTTATGAATATGAACTTCCCTGGGTGATCCAGGGGCTGGAAGCCGAAATGAGCCTGCCTTACCAACCGGGAAAGATGTTTTCAGGAACCGTTTCTTACGTCTACCCCTACCTTCAACCAAAGACCAGAGATGTCGTCGTCCGGCTGGAGTTCGACAATCCGGATCTTTTACTCAAACCGGATATGTATGCAAACGTTCGAATCAACACCGCTACCGGGAGAGAAGGGTTGGTTATACCTTCTGAAGCGGTAATTCGTTCAGGAGAACGGAACGTGGTTTTTGTTACGCGGGACGAAAACAAGTTCGTACCTCGAAATGTGACATTGGGCCTATCTTTGGATAATGGAATGGTTCAAGTTCTGGAAGGCCTTGCACCGGGTGAAACCATCGTCACATCCGGACAGTTCCTCATCGATTCGGAATCCAATCTTAAAGAGGCTGTCCAGAAAATGCTGGAAATTAAGCGGGCGAAAAGTAAGGCGAAAATGGAAGACATGAAAGAACCTATAAAGGAAGTCGATGAAGACGTATTGGAAGATACAGAGACAGAATAACAATGTTGAGAATACATTCGCAAAATGAAATGTTCCCTTTATTTCAAATTCGGCATCTAGGATTGGGATATTCAGAAAGATACACGCGGGGTCAATGAGATGATTGCAAAAATAATCGAATGGTCGATTAACAACAAGTTCATGGTAATTCTGGCAACATTGTTCGTGATGTTTGGTGGAATTCTTGCCATGGTGAATACCCCTCTTGATGCGATCCCCGATCTTTCGGACGCACAGGTTATTATTTTTACCGAATATCCAGGTCAGGCCCCTCAGGTGGTGGAGGATCAGGTCACTTACCCCCTGACTACCGCCATGTTAAGCGTGCCTTTTGCAAAAGTCGTTCGCGGATACTCATTTTTCGGCTATTCTTTTGTCTACATTATATTTGAGGATGGAACCGATCTGTACTGGGCTCGGTCACGGGTGCTGGAATACCTTAACTTTGTGGCAGGAAGACTCCCGTCCGGCGTAACACCGAGTTTGGGTCCAGATGCCACGGGTGTGGGATGGGTCTATGAATACATACTCAAAGATACCACCGGCAAGTATGATCTGCAGAATCTCAGGAGTCTTCAAGACTGGTATCTCAGGTATGAATTGACAGCCGTACCCGGCGTTTCCGAAGTGGCGAGTATTGGCGGGTTTGTAAAACAATATCAGATTGAAGTGGATCCCAATAAACTGCTGGCATATGGTCTGTCCATTCAAAGGGTTAAGCGGGCCATCCAGCAATCAAATAATGACGTCGGCGGCAAACTTGTCGAAATGGGGGAAACCGAATTCATGGTTCGCGGTCTCGGATACATTCAATCAAAGGCAGATTTGCAGAACGTTGCCGTGGGCGTTGACCGGATGGGAACACCGATTTTATTAAAGAACATCGCCGATATCAATATCGGCCCGGAACTTCGTCGCGGCATACTCGAGTGGAATGGAGAGGGAGAAGCGGTTGGCGGTATCGTTGTGATGCGGTATGGTGAGAATGCCCTCGAGGTGATTCGAAATGTCAAGAAAAAGCTCAGGACGCTCGAAAAGGGACTTCCCGAAGGGGTAGTTATCGTAGAAGGTTATGACCGTTCCGGATTGATCGAAAATGCCATTCGAACGTTAAAAGGCAAGCTGCTTGCGGAAATAGCCGTGGTTGCACTCATGTGTATTATCTTTCTGCTTCACATTCGATCGGCCTTTGTCGCCATTTTAACGCTTCCCGTTGGACTTTTGATTTCCTTTCTAGTCATGTACCTGCTGCGAATCAATGCTAACATAATGAGCCTGGGCGGCATTGCCATCGCTATTGGCGTGATGGTTGACGCATCGGTGGTCCTGGTTGAGAATGCGCATAAACACCTGGAAAAAGACCGGGAAACGAAATCCCACTCAACGATAATTCTGGAAGCCGCCAAAGAAGTCGGACCGGCTCTTTTTTTCAGTCTGCTGATTATCACCGTTTCTTTCCTTCCGGTGTTGAGTCTTCAGGAGCAGTCGGGTCGTCTGTTTAAACCGCTAGCCTACACATACACGTTTGCCATTGCAGCTTCATCCCTGGTGGCCATAACCATCGTTCCGGTGTTGATGACGTTTTTTGTCCGGGAAAAGACATTTGCACCTGAAACGACCAAGAGACGCAAATTAGCGACGTGGATCGCAGCGGTTGCCGGCCCGCCGATTTTGGTCATTGTTACCGGCATTATGAGTTCATACTTTCTGAATCGAGACCTTCCGGACTGGGCGCTCATCGCTGCTTTTGGCGTGTCCATTTTTTCGGCCTTGTGTCTGATTGCCCAGCAGATCATATCCGAAACCCGGAATCCTTTAAACCGGTTCTTAATTTGGCTTTACCGCCCGTTCATTCGCGCCGTGCTGAAACGGCGAAAGACCACTTTGCTCATTGCTCTTGTTGTTTTGGTGGTCTCAATATACCCGGCCTCCCGACTTGGCAGCGAATTCATGCCGCCGTTAAACGAAGGGGATCTGTTGTATATGCCGACAACGTTGCCCGGCATCTCCATTACCAAAGCAAAGGAGTTGATCCAACAGACGGACAAAATAATCAAAAGTTTCCCTGAAGTACATCACGCGCTGGGAAAGATCGGCCGAGCAGAGACCGCAACCGATCCGGCACCCCTCTCTATGATAGAAACTACGATCATGCTCCGGCCGACGAAGGAATACGAAAAAATGCCCATCAAACGGTTTTTCTCGGAATGGCCGGGGTGGCTGAAAAAACCACTGGTGTGGATATGGCCGGAGGTTAAAAAAGGAAAGGTGATACACGAATGGCGGAAGAAAAAAGTGGAACGGTTCTTTTCAAACTGGCCGAAATGGCTGAAAGCGCCGCTAACATGGATATGGCCTGAAGAGCGTTACTCCACCATAGAAGAACTTGTTGCTGACCTGGACAAGGCCATTCAGTTTCCGGGTCTTACCAATGCCTGGACCATGCCGATCAAAACCCGTACCGATATGCTTTCCACAGGAATCAAAACACCGGTTGGTATCAAGCTTATGGGTCCGGACTTGGAGGTCCTTTCGGAGATTGGATCCCGAATCGAGGCGGTTATACAGGATGTTCCAGGGACACTTTCTGCCTATTCCGAGCGGGTTACAGGCGGAAACTATCTTGATTTTGAAATTCAACGGGAGCAGATTGCCAGATATGGACTGACAATTTCAGATGTCCAACATGTCATTATGACCGCCATCGGCGGGATGAATGTCACTTATACGGTTGAAGGACTAGAGCGATACCCGGTCAATCTGCGCTACAACCGAGAGCTTAGAGACAACATTAACCAGCTTAAACGTGTCCTGGTTTCCGCGCCCACCGGTGCCCAAGTTCCACTGGCGCAGCTGGCCGAGATTTCCATTCACAAGGGCCCGGCAGGTATCAAAAGCGAAAATTCCCGGCAGACGGCCTGGATATACGTTGATCTCAAGGGAATAGACGTTGGAACTTACGTAAAGCGAGCCAAAGCCGTAGTTGACCGGGAGGTTGTTCTTCCAACCGGATACTCCATAGTATGGTCGGGTCAATTCGAGTACATGGAAAAAGCCCGAAAGACGCTGAACATTATCGTACCGATAACGCTGGCAGTAATTTTTGTCCTTTTGTATGTACATTTTAACCGGATCATTGAAGCCGTCATCGTTATGGCAGGCATCCCCTTTGCGCTTCTTGGCGGGATTTGGCTTCTCTACGTGCTAGGCTACAACATTTCAGTTGCGGTGGCGGTGGGATTCCTTGCTTTGGCCGGTCTTTCCACCGAAACGGGGATTGTAATGCTCCTTTACCTCAATGAATCCTTCAAGAGGCGGCATTCCAGCGGAATGATGAACACAAAAGCAGACCTCCACGCGTCTATCGAAGAAGGGGCCGTCGAAAGGGTGCGGCCGATACTGATGACCGTTTCGACGACGCTAATCGGACTGATGCCGGTCATGTGGGGTGTGGAAACCGGTTCGCAGGTGATGAAACGTATCGCAGCTCCCATGGTAGGGGGTTTGGTGTCATCTACCATGCTTACGCTGATAATTATTCCGGCAGTTTACGAAATTTGGAAACGATGGGAACTCCGTCATGTCTGGATAGACTCAGCAATTGAGAACAACATCAGGACTGATGACGATAGTTATCGAGGAGGTGAATCCGATGAAACGATTTAATAAAACATGCGTTCTCATTATTGCATGTTTTTTATTCGCTACGGCAACTTTTACTGTGGCGAAGACACATCCCCCGGATGTGAATACCAATCCTAAAGAAGCATTGGCATTTTGGGATGAAGTAATCCGCCTTGACCCCGGGGATTCTGCTGCTTTTACCAACCGCGGAAAAG
>CALANC010000011.1 GCA_937925895.1 uncultured Desulfobacterales bacterium | reverse complement strand
AGTGCTTTATCCGTAATGAGTCCGAGAATGGGCGGCATCTTTCTGTAATCAGTCAAAAGCAGTGTGGAATGCCACGCTTCTAAATGGCAGTCCTCAAGGGCTCTGGCTGATGCGGAGCGGGGAATATTAACTCCGCCAAGAAAGGCCATTTCACCAAAAATAGCGCCGGGTCCTTTGGCTGCAACCATGACTTCCGTGCTTTCGGCATCGATAAAAATTCCAACTTTCCCGCTGATGACCTCATAGACGGAGATTCCATAATCGCCCTCTTTAATGATCAAGTCGCCTTTGGCATAACGGAGTTGAACGGCAGGTGGGATTTTTCCTCTGGTGTTATCTGTATGAGCCATTTGGTAGTTCCTGTTTGATGAACGGGGTCAGGGCCAAATTTGGCTTAACTTCCTGACAATCTGTCTAATCTATAAAGAATTTTGCACAAAGTGGCCATCATGTCAACTCCAAACAAGTAACATTTGCTCAAACGAGTTTAAAAGAAATTCTTCCCTGCTTCAAATCCATAGAGAATAAACGATCTAAAAATATTCACACATCAATCATCTCATCCCGTTCTGATCCTGTTTTATTTACAAAAATAAATGAACATGGTAGGACAAACCAGAAAAAACAGATTCCGAAAGGGGAACATAAGGACATGGAACGCGAAAAGATCCATTTTGATGTACTTTTTATCGGCGGTGGCCCAGCAAATCTGGCAGGTGCTATTCGACTCATGCAACTTGCCGGGGAAAAAAACCTGAATCTCGAAGTGGCGCTCATTGAAAAAGGAGCGGATATCGGCTCCCACGCAGTGAGTGGTGCCATTTTGAACCCGATAGCTTTAAACGAGCTCCTCCCGGACTTTATAGAAAGAAAATGTCCCATCGAAACGACGGTTAGGAAAGATGAATTTTACTTTTTGACTCGAAACAGGCATTTTCGTCTCCCCTTCATACCCCGCTATATGCATAATCAAGGGGCATATATTATCAGTCTCTCAAAGTTCACAAAATGGCTTGGTCGGATTGCCGAAGATCTTGGGGTAAACATTTTTCCAGGATTTGCGGGAAAAGAAGTTCTTTTCGCCCCTGATCAAAAAACGATCTCTGGAATTCGCACAGGGGACAAGGGCATCGGAAAGGACGGCCAGCCCAAAGACAATTTTGAACCCGGCATTGATATTCTTGCGAAAGTTACTGTGTTTGGTGAAGGGGCAAGAGGAAGTCTAATGAAGGAGGTTGCAGAAAAACTCGGCATTTTTGCAGGCAAAATGCCACAGGTGTTTGAAATCGGAATCAAAGAAGTCATTCAGGTTCATGAAGACAATTATTTTTCATCCAGTCAGGGTAACGATATCCACACCCTCGGATATCCCTTGGGTATGAGTACTCCGGGTGGCGGCTTTATCTATGAAATGAAAGACAACCAAGTGGCACTCGGCTTTCTAATAGGGCTTTGCTACCAGGATTGTATGCTTGATTTATATGACCAGTTCATTAAATTTAAGCGGCATCCTTTTGTAACCGACATCATCAAGAACGGAAAAGTCTTGGAACAAGGATCCAGGGCCGTTTCTACCGGAGGCTTTTTTACCATTCCCGAATTGGTGGTGGACGGAGGAGTATTTGTTGGCGCATGCGCATCAATGCAGAATACCCCGGGCCTGAAAGGGATTCATGCCTCTATGAAGTCAGGCATGCTTGCAGGTGAGGCGATCATTGCAGGGTTTGAAAAAGGAGTTTTTAACCGAGAAACTTTAAGGGTTTATCGTGATCTTTTTGAAAATAGCTGGTTAAAAGAGGAAGTTTTTGAGGGTCGGAATTTTTCCCAAGCTGTTTCAAAAAAAGGCTTGATAAAATTTTTTCATCTCGGCTTGCAATATTTCACCAAAGGGCGGGGCATAAAAGATAACATGCCGTTAAAAGAGGATTACAAAACTTTAAGGCCGAAAAAAAGTCGCTTTGAGGGTGTCCAAGAGGATACGGAAAAAACACCACTGGACGGGAACCTTTGTGTTGACAAGCTTACGGGTGTGTATCTTTCCAGAACAATTCATAGGGAGGATCAGCCGAGCCACATTATTGTTCATGATAAGGACTTGTGTGTAAGTGAATGTTTCAACACCTTTCAATCTCCATGCACGCGATTTTGTCCGGGCGAAGTGTATGAAATCGAAATCGATGAGCGGACCTCCCGACGGCAACTTAAGCTCAACCCGTCAAATTGCCTTCATTGCAAAACCTGTGACATAAAAGATCCGTATAAAAACATCACTTGGACGTGCCCGGAAGGAGGGGAAGGGCCTGGGTATACAATCCTATAGTCGTCCCTTTCGCAATATGGCGATCAGAAGCCATATTGCCATGATCGCTGCAGCTGAGAACAATATGATCCCAATCAATGAGATACCGTAAAACAGGGGCGGGATTTCAGAAATAACAATAAGGGCTGAACCGATGATAAGCGCGGCGATGATAACCGAAAAAGATAGCCGATTACTGATCTGATCATGAGTCGCCAACATGGCTTCAAGTCCTTTGTTCTCCGTTTTGAAAGACAATTTTTGTTGGCGGATCAAGCGGGTTATCTCTAACATGTCTTTGGGAAACTGTTGAACGAATTGTAACATTTCGGATCCTAGCTTGATGAGATCACCGGCGATTCTGTCGGGATAAAATTTAGCCAACTTTACCCGTTTTATGAATGGCTCACTTTTAGCGATCATATCAAAATCCGGATCAAGCATCAACGCAACACCTTCTATGACGGTTAAGGTTTTCATCATAAGAAAGAGATCCGGCGGGATCATAAGACGATGTCGGGAAGAGAGCTCAAGCAAACGGTTAAGCAGTTTGCCTATCTCTATATCTTTTAAAGGTTTATAAAGGTGTTGCCCCATAAAGTCGGCAACATCTTTCTCAAGCATTCGAATATCAGGCTCATCATCCCAATAGGTTAGTTTCAGGAGCACTTGGGTTGCTCTCGATTCGTGTTGATGTATCACGCTGTCGATCAGATCGACAAACTCCTCCCTGGTCTGGCGGTCGACAGAACCCGTCATGCCAAAATCAAGCAAACAAATGACGTTGTCAGGAAGAACAAAAATATTCCCAGGGTGAGGGTCCGCATGAAAGAAGCCATAATTAAACACTTGTTTTAAGTAAAAATCGGCTCCGCTGGCGGTAATTTTTTTTCTATCGAGACCGGCCGCTTCTAGTTTCTCTATTTCAGATACCTTGATCCCATCAACAAGTTCCATGGTGAGAACCCGTTCGGTCGTCGTATCTCTAAACACCTTGGGAATATAGACGGTGGGATCGTCTAAAAAATCCCGGGCAAACCGTTCCATGCTTGTCGCTTCAATTTTATAATCAATCTCTCTTTCCAACGTTCTGGCAAATTCTTCTACGATTTTAACCGGTTTATAAAGCGCTATCTCTTTTATATTCCGCTCCATTAACGTTGCCAGATGAAGCATAATTTCTAAATCAACTTCTATTATCCTCTTGATGCCGGGACGCTGGACTTTGACTGCCACTACTTCACCATCCGGCAACCCGGCCCGATGGACCTGTCCGATTGATGCAGAGGCAAAAGGTTGCTCATCAAAAAAATCAAAACGTGCTTCCAATGAACCGCCGATTTCAGTTTCTACTATTTTAATGACGTCACTGAAAGAAAATGGGGGGACTCTGTCTTGTAACTTGGAAAGTTCGCGCCTGAAATCATCCGGTATGAAATCGGGACGGCTGGATAGGATCTGTCCCAATTTGATATAGGTTGGGCCGAGTTCCTCAATGGCCATTCTTATTCGTTTCGCCCTTGAAAGCTTTTCAGAAACATCGCGCCGGTTCTTAGAAATCAACTGAAGACCGACTTCGATGTACTGCTCGATTTTCAACAGATCGATCAAATCTCCAAAGCCATACTTAAAAAGAATAGCCAGAATCTGACGATAGCGGGCAAGGTTGCGGTAAGTTCTACCGACAACGCCAATTTTTCTAATACTCAGCATATGACGAACACACCGTTAATGAGGTGATTCCTATTCTTATTACTAAATAATCGCGTTTTGCACCAAATGAAGGTTATGGCCTTTTCTGAAAGGCGATATGACGGTATGACCTGGTATTTATCTTTTTAAAATTGATGTTTTCATCAAAGGATCAGGGTGATTTAGCCTGTAATAAATTGAAGATAATTTATTTGGAAGTGTCCGCGCCTTCGCCAATCGCTTTTTTAAGTTCCCTAATCTCTTTTTTCAACCCCCTCAATTCGTCTCCGGTCACAACGTCCGCTTTTTTCAAAAAGTCTTTTACGGCTTGCTGAACCCTGTCTTCAAGTTTGCTTTGGGTTTCATCATACTTTGCCTGGAGATCATCCATAAACTTCGTCCCTTCTTGTTCAGACATTTTGCCCTTTTTCACAAACTCTTTGGCTAAAACCTCGAGCTCATCCTTGGCTATAAGGGCTAAACCGATCCCCGTCAACATTGACTTTTTAATGATGTTTAGCATTAACCCCTCCTTTAAATCCTCTTGAATTCCTCTTTAATTTATATAGACATAATTCGTTGGGCCTCGAATGGTGAATTTGCTGCCAGCTCCGGTCAAATTTTACTTTAACTTACCTAAAATGGCGCTGGCAATCGTATTTTTTTGAATCTCTTTGGTACCTTCGTAAAGTTCGGTGATTTTGGCATCGCGATAGAAGCGTTCAACTTCGTATTCGGCCATATATCCATAACCTCCCAACAGTTGAATGGCCTCATCGGCAACTTCAACAGCACTTCTTGCCGCATACATCTTGGCCATGGATGTTAATTTGGGATCTAGGCGACCCTGATCAAAGTTCCAAGCGGCCTTGTATGTAATGAGTCGGGCGAGCTCTATTTTGGTGGCCATATCAGCCAACTTGTGTTGAGTTACTTGGAATTGAGCAATTTTTTTCCCGAATTGTTCCCTCTGCTTCACATATGCCAAGGCGCGATCAAAAGCACCCTGCCCTGTTCCGACTGCCTGAGCAGCAACCAGAATTCTACTTTCATCAAAAAACTCCAGAACCTGGTAAAAGCCT
The DNA here is from genome assembly GCA_937925895.1 of uncultured Desulfobacterales bacterium. Taxonomy (GTDB): domain Bacteria; phylum Desulfobacterota; class Desulfobacteria; order Desulfobacterales; family UBA11574; genus CALANC01. Next base: position 5,107 of record CALANC010000011.1, on the reverse strand, counting down.
TTTCCTTCTTTGCCGATAAGATTTGAAGCCGGAACGCGGACATTTTTAAAAGTTACCTCTGCAGTGGGCACCATATGAATTCCCATCTTTTGACCGACATCTGCGGCAGACACGCCGGACCGGTCGGCTTCCACCAGTATCATACTGATGCCTCGATAGGACGGTTTGCTATCCGGATCGGTCTGGCAGAGAACACAGTAAAAACCCGCAAGACCTCCATTTGTTATGAATATTTTAGAACCGTTTATTATCCAGTCGTCTCCATCTTTTTCCGCTGATGTATCCATAAAGGTAATGTCCGAGCCGTGATCAGGTTCCGTAAAAGCACCTGCAGAAAGCATTTTTCCCTCAGCAACAGGAGGCAGAAATCTTTCTTTGAGTTCATCGCTGCCAAAACGTAAAACGCATTCAGAGGCAAAATTGGCAAGGATTAAGGCACAGCCGATTGAAGAATCCTGTCTGCAAAACTCTTCGGCAATAAGGATATTTTCTAATACACCAAGGCCCTGGCCAGAGTATTGTTCAGGAAAATGGACGCCGATAAACCCGAGATCTGCAGCTTTTCGCCAGATATTCTCCGGATATTCGTGACTCCTGTCAAGTGTAAGGGCAAGTTCTTTGTCAAATTCACCCTTGGCAAAATCTCTTGCTGCTTTTTGAATTTCTTTTTGTGATTTTGTGAGTTCAAAATTCATTCTGATACCCCATACGTTCAAGTAAAAAAATTTTTCAGTGTTTAGCACATGTGCTGGCACATTGCAAGGAATTTGGCTCCTTTCACAATATGATATTGTGATAATTGTTAATAAAATTAAATGCTTGTAAACCACACACTGTTAATGATTTGGTATTTTACAAAAATTTCAAACGGTTATCCTTCAGCGAACATTCTCATCCGGATTTCACTCAAGTCTGAACCGTTGAGTTGCAAGGCGTAACATTTTTTATTTACAGTATGTTTTTTATGCTTCAGAAACAAGTTTTGTTTTCCACGAGAGATTCGGGCTAAAAGGTGCTTGACTGTTCTATTCAACTGACTTAACTTAATCAAGACGCGGGAAGTTTATCTTTTTAAACGATGCCTTTCAACCATTGGTTTGAGAGCAAACAATAAGAGCTGGAAAGGATATAGATAATATGCCATTTTCAATCGCTCTAGCCGGAAAGGGAGGTACTGGCAAAACCACCATAGCCGGCATGCTTATTAAATATTTGCTAAAAATGAAAAAGACACCTGTTCTAGCGGTGGATGCAGACTGTAATGCCAACTTAAACGAGGTTCTCGGCGTTGAAGTTGCCGACACTCTCGGCAATGCCCGTGAAGAGATGAAGAAAGGGATCGTGCCCAGCGGAATGACCAAAGACATTTTTATGGACATGAAGCTTCAGCAGGCAATTGTCGAAGACGACGGTTTCGACCTTGTCGTTATGGGACAGCCGGAAGGCCCGGGATGTTATTGTGCTGCGAACACACTTCTAACAGGATTTTTAGAAAAGTTAACCGGCAATTATCCCTATGTGGTTATGGATAACGAAGCGGGAATGGAACATATTAGCCGGTTGACTACGAGTAATGTTGATATCCTTCTCACCATTTCCGACACATCCCGTCGGGGACTTCAGGCAGCAATGAGGATTAATGCCCTGGCAAAGGATCTTAACATCGGTGTGATCCAAAGCTATCTCATTATCAACCAGACAAGAGAAGCACCCAGTGATATGGTTTTAGATATCATTAACCATAATGGCCTGGAACTTGCCGGAACAATACCTGAAGACGATATGATATACGAATATGACCTGAAGGGACAGCCAACTATTAAGATGCCGGAAGATAATAAAGCCGTTCAAGCTGCTTACACCATTTTTGATAACATCTTAAATTAGCTGTTAAAAAAGATAGCAATTCTCCTTGCTGCCCGCTCTAACCATGAACCGTGCCCAAACCAGAGGTAAAGACCCTGTAGAACTCCGAGCGCAACCCTCTAAGGATCTTTACATATATTATTTAAAGGGCCGGTTAAGGGTAGATGAAAAAATATTGAGCAATAACTTTATCGGTAACTGGCAAGAAGACAACACCTCTTTTCTTTTCTTTTCCGAACCATCACGCCGAGAAGTGGAAAAAATACTTAAACAGCAACCGTGTTTGACCCTCCTTGATCAATTTCATATGCCATACACTCAATGGCATGGAAGTAAGATATCACCGGTGAGAATCGGCCGGTTTTACATCGCACCCCCATGGCAAAAATCATGGGATAAAAGGAACCCACACGACAACGAACTTCCTATTGTTCTTGACCCGGGTGTGGTTTTTGGTACGGGGACCCATATCACAACACGCGACTGTCTTAAAGCGCTTGAGCTGGCTTTCAGCGGCACCAAGATTGAATCGGTTCTCGACCTGGGAACAGGAACAGGCCTGCTAGCTTTGGCAGCAGCCAAACTTGGTTGCGACACCACCATAGCGGTTGATTTAAATTTTTTAGCGGCACGTACGGCCTTGAGAAATGTACAACTCAACCATTTAGAAGGCAAGGTTTTGATTGTTCAGGGAAAAGCCAATGATTTTATTGACTCACCTTGTGATCTTGTGATAGCAAATATACAATATGATGTTATGAAAGCCCTTGTAACCTCACAAGGCTTTCTTAGTAAAAAGTGGTTTATCCTGTCCGGACTGCTGCGCAGCGAGGCTAGAGATTTGCTCTTTATATTATCTCAACAACATTTAAAAATATTGGAAAAATGGGAAGGTGAAGGTATTTGGCATACGTTTTTCGGTGAGATATGTTAAATGTCGAAAACCATTGAAAGATAGATGATGGAAATCACGTGTTGGGGATCAAGAGGCTCTATTCCTGTTTCAGGGATAGATTATATAAAATACGGTGGCGACACCACCTGTTTGGAGATAAGAACCCAAAGCGACGAGATCATCATCGTCGACGCTGGGACAGGAATTCGCAAGCTAGGTAACAAGCTTATTGATGAAAACCGCTATAAGTATAATTTCATTTTCACTCATGCTCACTGGGACCATCTGATGGGATTTCCTTTTTTCAAACCTCTGTATTCAAAAAAGGCCGAATTCAAAATGTACAGATGTCCTTTTCACAGTAAATTTGTTGAAACCATACTCCCAAAGGTCATGGCCCCACCTAATTTCCCCGTAAGGTATTCCGATATTAAGGCGAAAATCGTGTATCTTGAATCAAATGCCACGGAGTTTGAAATCGGCTCCGTGACGGTAACACCCATTCCGATTAGCCATCCCAACAATGGCAGCGGCTATAAATTTACAGAAAATGGCAAATCGTTTGTTTTTCTTACAGACAATGAACTGGGGTTTGTTCATCCCGGAGGGCGCACTTACACCGACTACCTAAAATTTTCCGAGGGTGTAGATATACTTATCCACGACGCTGAATACACCCGGGAAGAATACAAAACCACTTTGGAATGGGGTCATTCGGTTTATAACGATGCCCTTGATCTTGCTCTGGAAGCCGGGGTCGGTCAATTTGGCCTGTTTCATTTAAACCAGGATCGGACCGACCGGCATATGGATCAAATTGTCGAGACATGCAGGAAAATAATCGCTGCAAAGGGACAAAAGCTAGAATGTTTCGCAGTGGCCAGCGACATGACGTTGACGTTGTGATATTTCATCCTTTCCATCCATTTTCTTCGGTAAAATATCCCACCCAAGCGGTTGTTATAATAATACCGTGTTAGGAAATACCCATGATCCTGGCAGATCTCTATGAAAAAAGTATCCGAATCGAATCCTATGTCTCATCCAATGACTGCAGGGCCTGCGGATTTCACAGTCGGACGGAGTTTTTGGACAGACTTCGCTCCGGCAAGGTCAATCCCTCGCAGTGCAAGATGGAAAAGATACGCTTCCTTTCCCTTCTCTGGGCAGTAAGACCCGATGAAATCTTGCCCGAAGTGGAAGTCTTACAATTTCCGAGCCCGGGCCCAACCGGACTCTTCCCCATCAACCGGCCGGAAAAGGATTCACCAATCTTGGTGTCAGGCAATTCAAAGCTTACCGTTGAGGTTCTGACCGCCGTACTCTCAACTACCTTGAGTCCGTTTTGGTACCTGGTCGTTAACACAGATGGACACACCGTTGATATGGCCATGGTCTATAAAGTTCTGACCGCCGAACGGATTGTTCAGATACTACTCCGAGAGAAAGCAGATCAATTCGCCCCGCAATCAACCCTTTTCCTGCCGGGTTTTGCGGAATCCATAAGCACCGACCTTGCTGAACAAAGCGGTCGGGCTGTGACGGTCGGTCCAGTATGTGCTGCAGAACTTCCACTGTTTTTTGGGGAGATTGACTGGAAAGTGGCTTGAGGGCTGACCGTTTCGTCAAAGTTTTTTGAAAGCAACATTGAGTTCCGCTAGAGCGGGAGCAAAGATTTCACAAAATTGAACCCATCAATAACTTGACTTTACTAAAAAATAGGTTATCATTGACCGACCAATTAAGGACTTGTTTTAATTGGCTGCTGGTTTCGTTCTGAAGGGAAGATCCATTTGTCAAAAGTGGCGGCCCGAAGTTTGGAACCATGAGGATTTTATGAAAGGAGGGTGTCACAATGGCTGATGGAATTGTCAAGTGGTTTAGCGACCAAAAAGGCTATGGTTTCATTGAACAAGAAGATGGACCGGATGTATTTGTTCACCATACAGGAATCAATGGAGCCGGCTTTAAGTCTCTAAATGAAGGAGACCGGGTTACTTTTGACATAGAGCAAGGGGACAAAGGTCCGGCGGCAGTAAATGTAACGGTAGTTTAACTTACTTTTTTAAAAAAGGAAAAGGGGCACGCCATAAAGTTCATTGGCGAGGCCCCTTTTTTATTAAATTCTATAATTTTTATCTGATTCTATCATTAGAGAATTTGAATTCATTCCTATGTAGACGCTTTTTTTTCCTGTAATTCGGTTTTCTTTTTCAGTCGTTCGATCAACAGGGAAGGAGGATTATTGATTAGAATTTTACTGAATTGTGTCCGGTAGTTTTTAACCAGACTCACGCCCTCTATATTCACATCGTAAATTTTCCAGGCATCATTTCGCTGTACCAT
>CALANC010000010.1 GCA_937925895.1 uncultured Desulfobacterales bacterium | reverse complement strand
TTTAAAATGTTTAATATTGTCATATATTGTATATCTCTTTGCAAAATATAGATAACTATATATAATTAATAGATATTTTAATATCTGTCGCTATAATGCTGTTTTTATTGGTATTTCAAAAATAGCCGGGAAAAGAGGTTTTTAGGAGTTTAGGTGACGTCATGGAAGTCAATAGATTGGAGAGTATTTTATAGGAAATCGGGTTCCCGATCTCACCCTAATGGATTCGCTCGGAAACCCGGATATCATTATTGAAGAGTACCTTGCAGTCCCGCTTGTAGCGGGACAGGGTATGTTCTGCCTCACGGTAGTACTTCACGCCAAGGGCGTTGCTTTAGACGACTTCAACATTCGGGTTACTTGAGCCTTTCAACAACCAAGGCTACCCCGTTGCCGCCCCCGATACAGGCACTCACCAGTCCCAGTTGTGCATCTCGATCTTTCATGGCATAGAGAAGCGTCGTGAGGATTTTGGAACCTGTAGCCCCAACAGGGTGACCCATGGCGATCGCGCCGCCATTCACGTTGACCTTGCTGCGGTCTAAATTCAATTCACGTTCGCAGGCAATGTACTGGGCGGCGAACGCTTCGTTTAACTCGATCAAATCGATATCGGGGAGTTCAAGTCCGGCATGCTTCAAGGCAGCCGGGATGGCTTTCACCGGCGATTTGCCGAATCGCTTGGGCTCATAGCCTACAAAAGAATAACCGCGAATAAGCGCCATAGGTTCCAATCCCATGGCCTTGGCTTTCTCGCGTTCCATTAGTATTTGAGCCGCCGCCGCGTCGCATAGGGCGCAGGCGTTGCCGGCGGTAATGGTGCCATCTTTGTTAAACACGGGTTTCAGCTTGGCCAATGATTCAACGGTAATCCCGGAGCGAAAGATCTCTTCCTCTTGAAAGATGTCCGTCTGACCTTTCCGGCCCGGCACCTCGACGGGAACGATTTCTTCTTTGAACTTGCCGGCTTTTACTGCCGCTTCGGTCTTGTTGTGGCTTTCGGCAGCGAATTGATCTTGCGCTTCGCGGCCAATCGCCATTTCTTTTGCCAGGGAGTCGGTTAGCTCGCCCATAAGGCCGTTGCTCAGCGGACACATAAAGCCATCTTTATGCATGATGTCCAGAATTTCACCCTTTCCCATTCGATAGCCCCAGCGCGCTTTGGGAAGAATGTAGGGAATTTGGCTGGTGCTCTCGGTACCTCCGACCAGCACGGTGTTCACATCTCCGGCTTTAATTGCTTGGACACCGAAGATCAATGCCTGAATACTTGATCCACAGCGAACGTTGATCGAAACGGCAGGAGCATCAAGTGAAACGCCACCTTTTACGGCGGTAATACGTGCCGGATTGGGTCCGACGCCTCCCTGCCAAGCATTGGCAAAAATGGTCTGGTCGATTTCATCAGGGCGAATGCCTGAACGTTTAATGGTCTCTCGAACCACAACAGCACCGAACTCCGGGGCGGTCATGGGAGCCAGAGAGCCACCAAATCTTCCACCCGCGGTTCGGGCGGCACCTAATATTACGATTTCTTTCATAAATCCCTCCTGTTATGATAGATTCTTTTTCAAGGCGTAGAACTATGACAAAAAGAGGATCGCGTGTCAAGATTCAGGTGATATATGTCTTGACATACCCTCCGGATTCGCAATAGTTTTAGATTTTCAAACGAGATCCCCACCCCCTTAATTTGTTTTTATCATTTAGTCAAGAAAGGAGACTTACAACAATGTCCGAGAAGGGATTGATGGCAAAATACAGCTTGGAAATTGAAGAAACCTATCGCCAAAGAACCCGGAAATCCAGGGAGGTAATTGCCAGCGCTGCAAAGTATGTTCCGGACGGTGACTACCGGGTTTCTATCTGGTTCGAACCTTATCCTACCGTCATGGCCAGAGGAGATGGCTGTCACCTCTACGATGTGGATGACAATGATTATCTCGATTTTTCCAACAACTGGACATCGATGGTTCTGGGAAACAATCACCCAAAAGTTGTTGAGACCATTCAGCAACAGGCACCCATGGGATCAGCCATGTCTGCTCCCCATACGAGCGCATATGAATGGGCGAAGATGATTTGTGATCGAATTCCATCGGTGGAGAAAGTACGTTTTTGCACTTCCGGAACGGAGGCGGTAATGTTTGCCGTACGAGCGGCAAGGGCTTTTACCGGCAAGGATAAGATTCTGAAGATGGAAGGAAATTACCACGGCAGTTACGATCCTATGGAGATGACTGTCGGTTGGCGTAAGCTGCCTGTGGGCCTGCCCAAGAGTGTTGAAGAGGATGTGCTGGTAACACCCTTTAACGACAAAGAGGCGGCGGAAAGAATCATCACAGAGAACAAAGATGAACTGGCGGCGGTGATTGTTGAAGGAATATTGGGTGCAGCCGGAATGATTCCTCCCGAGGATGATTACTTGAAGCATCTTCAGGACGTGGCGGGTCAGAACGATGTGCTTCTCATTATTGATGAGGTGATCAGCTTCAGGCTGGCGACAGGCGGCGCTCAGGATATTTTCAATGTCAGCCCCGATCTTACCGTCCTGGGCAAGACCATCGGCGGCGGTTTGCCTACCGGTGCTTTCGGTGGTCGTGAAGATGTAATGGCCGTCTACTCTCCCAGACAAAAACGCCCGGCTCACCACGCGGGAACCTTTGTTGCTACTCCCATCGCCGTCATGGCCGGCATCGCCAGCCTTAAAGAGATGACCGCCGAAACACTGGATAGAATTAACCGGCTGGGTTGGTCACTGGCGGAGCGTTTGCGAGGGGTCCTTGACGATCTGAAAATTAAGGCTCAAATCAAAGGTTACGGTTCGCTGCAGCAGATCCACTTTACACCGGAGCCTGTAACCACCGCTTCAACCGCTTATTTTACCATGAACAGAGATGTGCTCAGGTTGTTTCATTTGGTCATGATGAATAAGGGCTTGTTTATCGGCAGCAGGGGTTTCTTTTCCATCACAACCCCTATGTCGGAAGTGGAAATCGATAAAGCCATTGAGGCTACAGGCGAGTCTTTGGCAGAATTGAAACCACTCATTCAGGAAATTGCTCCCCAATTAATCGGTTAACTATTTTCAGCTAAAATTATCCGTGAATCTACGATGGCTGCACCTTCTTCGTGGACAATGACCGGATTTAAGTCGATCTCTTTGATTTCAGGGTTGTCAATGGCAATGTCGGAAATCTTGGCCAGAATGTCTTTTATGGTTCCAATATCTTTTGGCTTTTCTCCCCTAATTCCCGTTAAAAGCGGGTAGCCCTTGATCTCCGCAATCATTTCTTCAATATCTTTTTTTGCCAGGGGGGCAACCCTGAAGGCAACGTCTTTGAGCACCTCGACAAATATGCCTCCAAGGCCAAACATCACCACAGGACCAAACTGAGGATCTTTTATCATGCCAACAATGCATTCCTGCCCTTTAACAGCCATTGGAGAAATAAGGGTGCCAACGATTCTTTCTTCTCCGGTAAATCTGCCGGTGTTGGTTAATATCTCCTTGAAGGCCATTCTCAGGTCCCTTTCATTTTTCAGGTCAAGCTTGATCCCTCCCGCATCCGATTTATGGATAATATCAGGGCAAACTACTTTCATTGCGGCTGGATAATTTATATTGTCGGCTGCTTGCGCTAATTCATCCAAATTACGAGTCAAAACTGCCTCTGGTAAGGAGATTCCATATTCTGCCAGCAATTCCCTTGATTCCGTTTCCAAAAGATTTAATCTTTTTTCATCTTTTAATTTATGGAATATATTCTTCACGGCGGGTCTTTTTTTGGGTTTTGCGAGGGGAGGCCGGACCCGGCTTAATTTTTTCTGATTTATGGCAAACTTCATCAATGCACTCATACAATTGGCTGTTCGATCGGAAGAATCGAACACCGGCAGACCCGCCGCCTTTAGTATGTCGAGGGATTTGATGGGTGCTCTGGCAAAACTTGTGTGAACAAAGAGGGGTTTGCCGTATTTTTTTACCAGATCGACCAAGTCGCGGGATGTCTGTTCTTCCAACATGGCCACATGGGGGGCAATGATTTCCTTGAAACCGCCGAAAAACCCCGTTATCTGTATTCCGTCCACCTGATCGTCTTCCATGCAGACCCTTACGCACTCAGTAATCATATGAGGATTCTCTTCAGCCGTGCCCCCATAATCAATCGGGTTTGAGGCCGGCATGCCTTCAAGCAAAAAGGGTTTTATTCTCTCTTGGGTCTCTCGGGCGAGGATGGGTACTTTCATACCGTAAATCTCGGCATTATCTGCTGCAATCGAATTGTCGCCCCCGCCTTCCGATAAAATGGCCACACGATTCCCTTTTGGCAGAGGACAGTGGCAAAACACTTCAGCCATATCGAACAGCTCGTCAACATTGGCGACCCGAATAATTCCCGCCTGTCTAAAAGCAGCATCTACAATAAAATCGTCACCGGCCAACGAGCCGGTGTGGGAGGCGGCAGCTCTGGCACCAGCACCTGACTTTCCCACCTTAAGGGCAATAATCGGTTTCTTTTTGGCCGTTTCCTGAGCAACCCGCACGAGATGATTACCGTCTTTAATACCCTCTAAATAGGCGATGATGACCTTGGTGTCTGCATCATCTTTCAGGTATTCAATGTATTGAGGGAAACTGGCTCCTATGGCATTACCCAAACTGATTATTTTGCTGAAGCCGACCCCTCTCACTCCCGCATAATGGGTCAAGGAATCAATCACGTTGCCGCTCTGAGCAAGAACGGAGATAGGGCCTTTTATCAGGCCCGGAATGCCTAAAAGGTTCATTTTAACCGAGGCGCTAAACATGCCGCTACAATTTGGACCGATCAGGCATGCACCTGTCTTAGCCGCTTCATTTAAGATGGTTGCCTCAATGCGTTCTCCTTCCTCCCGGGTTTTTCCCAGCCCGGCGGTAATGATTATGATTCCCTTTGCACCCATTTTTACACTATCGGCTACCGTAGATACGAGGAATTTGGGTGGAACAACAATCATAACCAAATCAACTTCTCTATCAACCGCTGTAATGTTTGGATAAGCCTTTCGTTCAAACAGCTTTGACCTTTTGGGGTTGATAAGATAAACATCCCCTTCATATCCTCCTTCAAGCAGGCTCCGCGTCCTTCTCTCTGAAGCCTTTCCGGGAACCTCAGAGGCACCGATTATGGCCACCGAACGGGGGCTGAAAACCTTTTTCAACGAGCCTATCATAAGCCTCCTCCTCATATTTTTTTTGTAGACCACGGTTGAACCGCCAGTCTGTTTTTTTTGGCCATTCTTAGAAAGCCTTTTCAAGTTTGTCACATTTAATGCATAGAAATGAATTGCGTGTCAAACAAGAAAATTAACGGAAATGTTGATCGGGAGAAAACTTGGGGATATGGCTTACCTCATCACTCTTTTTTTAGTCATTTAGATGGACAAAAGAACAAAATTCAATTAAATGGGAATGAATAATTAACACAAACAAAGTCGTCATAAAACTGCAATGACCACCACAGCCGTAATTATCGGATTGATTTTGGCCCTGACGGGGTTTTTCGGATGCTTTTTACCGGTTATTCCCGGACCTTCATTAAGCCTTCTGTCTTTGGTCATATTATCCTATGCCAAAAACTGGGAGCCGTTTAGCATAACCTTTTTGATCTTCATGACCGGACTTGCAGTATTGGTAACGGTTCTGGATTATGTTGTTCCTATCACGGGAGCAAAGAAATACGGCGCATCAAAAAGAGGTGTCTGGGGTTCTATTATCGGAATGTTTGTAGGGATTTTCTTTTTCCCGCCGTGGGGCATGATCTTGGGTGCTTTTATTGGCGCCTTGGTCGGGGAGATGATTTCGGGTCGAAAAGGGAAAAAAGCCATGCGAGTGGTTTGGGGCATATTTGTTGGTAACCTGATAAGCATCGGGATAAAATTGACTTATGCAGGCGCCGTTTTATTCTATTATATTAAAGGGATGCTAACTTGACACTCAATCATCGTTATTTTAAACCTAAGCTGAGTGTTTCAAATAGTGGTAGATCTATTAAAAGATAATAATTACATATAGATATATATTGCTAAAGTCGCTAATGAGTCTCATCTGACCATGGCTTTATTTAAACAAAAATATTATCACCATTTGAAACCCTTCGGGCTTGCCGATTTTGCCGAATCTGCTGCGTTATGAGATATTTGCAGTAGCAGACTACGGCTGCATATCTCATGCCTTGCATCTCCGGCAAACTCGACAATTGCTCAATTTAGGTATAAGAATGTTTGAACACAGTTTCGTTGCGCGTCACAATTGGGACTCAGAAAAGGTGAATGCCGGAAGGATAAATGGGCATCTGCGTAAAAAAATTATTATTCTATTGATACTATTTGTGGCTCTTTTTGCCTGCAAAGAGAATTTGCTCAATGTTAAGATCAAGTTCGATCAGATTTACGGGCTTCAAAAAGGCGATCGGGTAATTTTCCAGCAAAATCATATCGGTAACGTGACGGAGGTATTTTATTCAAAAGAGGGATATTACACGATAGGTATTGTTATCAATAAAGATTTTGTTGATGCTGCCACGGAGCATTCGAGGTTTTTTATCATTTCAGACCCTCGAGACACGGATAAAATGGCCGTCGAAATCACCCAGGCACGAAAAGACGGATCACCCTTGAAAAACAACAGCGTCGTTGAAGGTTCATCCAAAACCTCTGCTTTTGTGGATCAAATTTTAAATGAACTGCTCGACGGATTTGGGGGTCTGAAAAAACAGTTCGAACATTTTTCAGAAGAATTACAAAGCATTCCGGAGAGTGAGGAATTCAAAAACCTTGAAGAGGAACTCAAGCGTTTGGGAGAAGAGATGGGGCGGTCGGGAGAAGCTGTTCGAGAAAAAATACAAAAGGAAGTATTGCCTCAACTCAAAGAAGAGCTGGAAGAACTCAGAGAGCGGCTGCGCCAATTCGGACGCGAAGATGAATTGGAACCCATTGAAATCGAGATGAGAAAAATGACGGAAATATGACTTTATTTTGCGCCAGTTGCATCTTTTCTTTCGGCATCGTCTTTTTTGCTTGTCAACTGACAAGAATTGCGTATTCAGGTGGAAATTCCTAATTTTGGCAAGATATAAGCCACCAAAAGGTACCAAATGGCTACAATGGCTATCAAAATGAATAGGTCATTCATTGTGGTTCTCCTTTCAACGACCCAATAATCGTAGGGCATGTTGAGTCAGTTGTCTCTATTCTAAAATTAGTTCGAAAGGGCGTTTCTGTCAAGACATGGGAAAAATTTCATTATGACCATTATGAATCAAAGGGTTATAAAATGAAAAGTTTGTGGAACGATGATGAAGTAGAAGGCTTTGGAGATGACCCCCTGCAATTGAGAGTTTATACCTCCAGGTTGTTGGGCCGGGAACCTGCTTTGGTTTTACACGGCGGCGGTAATACCTCCGTCAAAGCCGAGGTAAAGAACATTTTTGGGGACATAGAAGAGATTCTTTATATCAAAGGCAGCGGCGGGAACTTGGCAACCATTCATGCCAGCGGATTCACCCCTGTCAGATTGGACATGCTGAAAAGAATGACGATGCTCCATCGATTATCCGATGCGGAAATGGTCCGTCTGCAAAGGTCGGTAATGACCGACCCCAACGCACCCGACCCTTCCATTGAAACTCTTTTACACGCCAATATCCCGTACAAATATGTTGATCATGCCCATGCCGATGCAGTGGTCACAATTACGAATAACAAAAAGGGTAAATCATTGATTAAGGAAATTTATCAGGATCGGGTTCTGATCGTGCCCTATATCAAGCCGGGTTTTGAACTTGCCAAAAAAATTCTCGAAATGACGCATAAAATTAATTGGGGAAATTTTGAAGGTTTGATCCTTCTGCACCATGGCCTTTTTACCTATGCAAATGATGCTCGAACCAGCTACGAGAAGATGATACACCTCGTGTCGCTCGCAGAAGACTATTTGCAAAAACAAGGAGCGATGGACAATGTCGCCAAAGGGAAAGCCAAAGAGGATTTGCTCACCCTTGCCATGATTCGTCGCCAAGTTTCCCGGGCAAAGGGAAGTGCTGTTGTGGCTAAATTGGATAAACGGCCTGAAGCCTGTGGTTTTGCCAATCTTCCCCGTGTTAAATCGATTGCGGCGCGCGGGCCGATAACGTCTGATCATCTTATTCGCACCGGTCCGTTTCCGGTTGTTTTAGGAAAACAGGTGGAGAAAGATATAACCGCTTATACATTATCGTACGAGTCTTATTTTAACAAGCATTCCGACGGTGAAAAGGCTTGTTTGAACCCGGCTCCCAGGTGGGGAATTTGGCCTCAATATGGCACCATAGCCTTTGGGAAGAGTGTGAAGGAAACAACGATTATATCAGATATCGTCAGACATACCCTTCGGGCGGTACAATATGGTGAAGCCATAGGGGGATGGAAATTTTTATCGAGAAAACAAATGTTTGATATGGAATATTGGGATCTTCAGCAAGCCAAATTGCGTAACGATGGTCTATTACCGCCGTTACAGGGAAAAATCGCTCTTGTCACCGGAGCCGCCAGTGGGATCGGCCTTGCGTGTGCAAAAATGCTCCATGAGCAGGGCGCAGTTGTCATCGGACTTGATATCAACCCTGACATCAACCGGATGTTCAATCAGGAAGATCTCGTGGGGGTTACTTGTGATGTCACGGATGACGGAGCCGTAAAAGAAGCTGTTGAGATGACCGTTCGTCTTTTCGGCGGCCTGGATATTTTGATTCCAAACGCCGGTATTTTTTGTGCTGATCAGAAAATTGAAGATTTGGATGAAGACACCTGGAACAAAAGCATGGAAATTAATTTGCACAGCAGCCAACGATTACTCACCAGGTGTATTCCTTATCTTCGGCAGGGAATTGATGCCGCCGTGGTTTTTATTTCCTCAAAAAACGTGCCTGCTCCCGGACCGGGCGCTGCGGCCTATTCGGTAGCCAAGGCCGGGCAAACACAACTGGCCAGAATAGCCGCACTGGAGCTCGGATGTGACGGTATCCGTGTTAACATCGTGCATCCCAATGCGGTTTATGATACGGCCCTTTGGTCGGCTGAAGTCCTTGAAAGCCGTGCTTGTCATTATGGTTGTACGGTGGAAGAGTATAAAACAAGAAACTGCTTAAAAACTGAAGTTTCTTCCAAAGATGTGGCGGCTCTGGTTTGCGCCATGGTTGGCCCCGCTTTTGCCAAGACCACAGGTGCTCAGGTGCCTATTGATGGCGGGAATGAAAGGGTGATTTAATTATACCTGAAGCGATTGTTCTCAGGTCATGCCATTTTCTTCAAAGCGA
>CALANC010000009.1 GCA_937925895.1 uncultured Desulfobacterales bacterium | reverse complement strand
CATCCGACGACCATGCCGGTGAGAGGGTGATGTTTTTAATATGTGTTATCTGCCTCGGATTGTAGCCGTCGAACTCGCATAGATAAATTTCCTTGTTACCCGAGCCGGTGGAAATAAATGCGATTTCACTATTAAATATCCCTTTATCACCCGTTAAGCTGAAAATGACCTCGCTGCAAAAGCGACGCACCATTTTTCTGTGATCACTGATACTACCTTTGTATCTTTTACCGACCAGCAGTATTTCTTTAAAGGTATCATACAATCTAAGTTCCATCTCTATAATATCGTTTTTAACCAACAGACCGCCGGTTATCAAAAGCTCTGCTCCGACGCCGGTCCAGTTGCGAAAATTGACAAACGGAGAAGCGATGTCGGTTTCAGGGTCTACAAGAAAGGCATCACGATCGATAATTTTAAAAAAGCCGGTAAAATCCAATGTCTTAGCAAGCAAATCAGAAGCTTTTTGAGACAGTTTTGCAGTGGCGTCATCAGCAGACATGTTCTTAAAAAGAGGCACCGCGAGTGGGATTTTTCTTAAAAACGGGTTGGTTATGTCGATATAATCATATTCGGCTTGGCACAGCCGGGGAAAAACCAACCACGTTACAACGGCAATTACAGTAAATATTTTTATTCGACTATTTGCCATACGTTAATCTTTTCTACTTTATACCCGAGGGTGTGAAGTGAAAACCTGCTTCAAAAAAGGGGCGCGTATACCCTTTTGGAAGCGGGGGAAGCGGGTTGGACTTCACAATCGCTTTTTCAGCTGCTTCGTCAAAATATCGATTTCCGGACCTTTGATCAAACCAGATGTCCTTTATTTCTCCGTCGGGCATGACTTTTATTGCAACCCACCCCTCGAGGTCGGTGCGACCCCCGGCCAACTGTTCCGAGAAGGCCCAATTTTTCTGAATCATATACGCGATTTCAATTTGATATATATGGATTAATTGTAAAAATTTTTGGGTGTCAAGTCCGGCTCCTTCAACAATTCCGGACTTATTTACCCCTTTGGGTGTTGCCGTATCTGTGGGCTTGGTTGTTCCTACTTTATCCTTTAAGCGGTTAATTGCTTGGGTTATCTGGTCGGGCTTTGATTTTTCTATATTTTTTTCAATCCGGTTGATGGCACTTTTTACCACCTTGGAAGGTTTATATGTCTTTTTTTTAAGCGATTGTTTGATCTTCTTCTTTGTAGCATCTATGGGAATCGCTGTTGAAGTTTTAGGAACCGTTTCTGAAGTTGTTGGGGTCGATATTTTGGCAGCCGGGGGTTTCTTTTGGGTTGTTGTCTGAGTTACAGGTGCTTTAACCGGCGGATCCTTTGATTCCGGTGTTGTTTCTAAGGCAGGTAAGGTGACCATGCTTACATTGATGAACGAAAGCGTCGGCTTTTTAGGAGTGGTGTATCTTGGTGCAAAGATAAAAATTGAAAAAAACAGCAGATGGCAAATACCTGAAACCACAAAATTCGAAAAGAACGGTTGTCGGTCGTTTATTAACCTTTGAGGCCCATAAGCATAAGCGTTCATACTTCCGTGCATCAGTTTTTTATTTTTTCTTTTTGCCAATGGGTTCAGTAACCATTCCTAGCTTGTCAATTCCGGCCTCTTTAATCTCGGCCATGATGCGGACGACAATGCCATAGGGTATTTCCTTGTCAGCCCGAAGATACACTTCTTTGTTCTCACGACCTGAAAGGATTTTTTTCAATTTCTCTTGCAGAAAATCAAGCTCAATTTGATAATCATTAATAAATATTTGATTTTTTTTGTTTATGGTGATGATAAGATTCTCTTTTTGGGCAACTAAGGGCTTTGATGTCGTTTCCGGCAAAGCCACGTCTACACCCTGCATCATCATAGGTGCGGTTACCATGAAGATAACGAGAAGGACCAACATAACATCGACAAACGGTGTCACGTTGATATCAGACATGAGACGATCACTATTTCCCCCGAAAGCCATTAAAATACACCCTTTATTTTAAAATACTCCGTTCAATAATATTTAGGAAATCCGCGGCGAAATTTTGCAGTTCGGATTCGATGATTCTTATCTTGTGCATAAAATGGTTAAAAGCAATTACTGCCGGTATGGCAGCCACCAGTCCTGCTGCCGTTGCAATGAGTGCTTCAGAAATCCCGGGGGCCACCACCGCCAGGCTGGCCGAACCTTTGAGCCCGATACCATGAAATGAGTTCATAATACCCCATACCGTTCCAAATAAACCTATAAAAGGGGTTGTATTTCCCGTCGTTGCCAGAAAGGGAACCATTCGAGTCATGCGGGTGATTTCGGTGTTGATGGCTCTCCGCAACGCCCGTTTTATATTGTCGATACCTACGAATCTGGCGCTCAAGGAGGCGGTTTCAGCATCGGATGAATGCCCTGAATCTGATTTCATCTGGCTACCATAATGGCTCAGTTTTCGGAGTTCAAGATAACCGACACGAAAAATTCTAGCAATCGGGCTGCCCTGAAGCTGCTTCGCTTTGGCAAAAGCATTGGAAAGATCCTTGCTTTTCCAAAAAATATCGGTAAACACGGCCGATTCTTCAAATGCCTTTTTTATGTAACGGTATTTCATAATCATGATTGCCCAGGATGTTATCGAAAAAAAGAGTAGCAATACGAGAACAAACTGAACCATGAGTCCGGCGCTCATGATGATGTGGATGATATCCATTTGAATTGGATCCATAAAGCAATTCCAAGTTTATTATGAGACCCTTTAAAATTGCCTCCTTTTGTCCAATCTCGGTGTCAGGCGCAAATTTTGCACAAAGTAGCGCTTAAGCGCAATCCTCGGAATACTCAATGTATGCCTGTGGTTAAAATTTTCGCCTTCCTTGACCTTGAACAAAATTGAACAATTTTTAAAGATCTCACTCGGTTAAATTAAGCCATGAAGGTTAAATGGGCTGCCAAAAACAAAGATATTTTGCCCTTAAATTTCGCCTTTTTCTCACTTTCAAACTATAAGAACATGGTCATGGTGTCAAGATATTTGGTTGCTTGAAACCACGGCACTCATTTTTATGTTGCATTTAGAATTGTCAGAGAATACACAAGATAATTCGATGACCGGGATCCGGTTAAGGTGTTTATTTTATGGCGAGAATGGGGGAACGGGCTCGCTGTTGCCGGTTCAAATCTGCTGCAGAAAGGAGACAGGAAGCCAAAATGAAAAATATAGCAAATCTCTTGTTCAAGGCAAGAATATTAAAAGATATTCCCAGATCAGGGTACCATTTTCTCGGTGCGGGGAAAGAGTCGGTGGCTGAGCATTCCTTTAGCACTACGTTTATTGCTTTTATCATTTCTCAAATGGTGCCGGAGGTTAATACGGAGAAATTGCTTGCCATGTGTCTGGTTCACGATCTTCCAGAGGCTAAAACCGGTGATCTTAACTATGTGCAGAAAAAATATGTGATTGCAGACGAAAGTAAAGCAATAGCGGATATAGCCAAAAACCTGCCGTTCGGATCGTCAATTGCTGGTTTGATAAATGAATTCAATTCAGGGCAGTCAGTAGAAGCCGAGCTTGCACATGATGCTGATCAAATAGCACTTATACTGGATTTAAAAGTCCTTTCGGACATTGGGTATAAGCCGCCAAAAAAGTGGCTGCCGGCAGCATTAAAACGGTTGAAAACAAAGATAGGAAAACAGATCGCCGAAAGTCTATTAAAAACGGAATGGGATGAATGGTGGCTTGAGAATTATGTTGACAGATAAAACGGAAATAAATAAGATTTTACATTTTTTAGGTATTATCAAAGAGATGAATGGGTTGATAAATTGCTGGTACAACCTAATAACTGCGGAGAGTTTTCTTAAAGTAATCGGCAATTGTAGATTTTAGCTATAAAGTTGGATTTGTCGGAGGAGAAGATGAATTGGTTTTTAAACACCCTTGGCACTTCAATTGGCAAGAAGCTAATGATGGCAATTACCGGCCTTGGCTTTTGCCTATTCCTTGTCGCCCATCTTGCCGGAAACCTGACCCTTTATGCCGGTAAAGATGCCTTTAACTCTTATGCCGAACATCTCCATTCGTTGGGTGCCTTCCTTACAGTGGCAGAGCTCGGGCTCTTGTTTTTCGCCGTTGTCCATGTAACATCAGGTGCAATACTTTTCTATCAAAACTTTAATGCGAGACCACTTAGATATTCGGCAAATAAAAGGGCCGGAGGTCGCACCTTAGGTTCAGCAACCATGCCCTATACGGGTTTTGCTCTGTTATTATTTATTATATTTCATCTTATAAATTTTCATTTTGCAGATAAAAGCCATACAACTATTTTTCAGATTGTATCGAGTGCATTTGCAAACCCTGGGTATGTAATCATCTATACCATGGCAATGATCGTAGCGGCAGTACATGTAAGCCATGGATTCTGGAGTGCTTTCCAGACCATTGGTGCCAATCACCCGAAATATATGCCTTTTATCAAGGGAACCAGCCTTATATTTAGCATAATTATCGGTGTTGGTTTTGGCTTTATCCCGATTTATATGTTGTTGCTGACCTGATAGGGACTCATCCATCATTCAAACACGAATCTAATCAGGAGACAATACATGCAACTTGAGGCAAGAATTCCCGGCGGTCAACTTTCTGAGAAGTGGGATCGACACCGTTTTGAGCTGAAATTAGTCAATCCTGCCAACAAGAGAAAGTATGATATTATTGTTGTCGGTACCGGCCTGGCTGGCGGAAGTGCATCAGCCGCCCTGGCTGAGTTGGGGTACACTGTTAAAACCTTTTGTATTCAAGACAGTCCCCGACGGGCTCACAGCATTGCAGCACAGGGGGGTATTAACGCTGCTAAGAATTATACCAATGAAGGTGACAGTATTTGGCGCCTTTTTTACGACACCATTAAAGGAGGGGATTTCAGAGCCAGGGAAGCCAATGTTTACCGTCTCGCCCAGATCAGTAACAACATTATCGATCACTGTGTGGCCCAGGGCATACCTTTTGCCAGGGATTATGGCGGACTGCTTGCGAATCGATCTTTCGGAGGATCCCAGGTGTCGAGAACGTTCTACGCCAGAGGTCAGACCGGACAACAACTTCTTTTAGGGGCATACGGCGCCATGATGCGTCAGGTTGCGGCCGGACAAATTACCATGTATCCGCGCCGCGAAATGCTCGATTTGGTAGTGATCAACGGCAAGGCACGGGGAATCGTTGTTAGAAATCTTGTTACCGGAGAGATCGAAACCCATGCAGCACATGCAATTGTATTGTGCACCGGAGGTTATGGCAATCTATTTTTCCTGTCTACGAATGCCATGTCATCCAATGTTTCAGCAGCTTTTAGGGCATACAAAAAAGGAGCTGGGTTTGCCAATCCGTGTTTCTCCCAGATTCATCCCACCTGTATCCCCGTTCATGGAACATATCAATCCAAACTGACCCTGATGAGCGAAAGCTTAAGAAACGACGGCCGAGTTTGGGTTCCAAAAACACCCGGAGACAAACGTCCACCTCACCAAATTCCGGAATCTGAAAGAGATTATTATCTGGAAAGAAAATATCCAAGTTTTGGCAACCTGGTTCCTCGTGACGTGGCGTCCCGAAATGCCAAAAGCCTGTGTGACAGTGGGAAAGGGGTAGGTGACACGGGATTGGCGGTTTATCTCGATCTTTCAGATTCAATCAGACGGGATGGCAAAGATATTATCGAAAAAAAATACGGGAATCTTATCCAAATGTATGAAAAGATTACCGCGGATGATCCATATGAGACTCCCATGATGATATACCCTGCGGTCCATTATACCATGGGCGGTCTGTGGGTGGATTACAATCTAATGAGCACCATTGACGGCTTTTTTGTTCTCGGCGAAGCTAATTTTTCCGATCACGGGGCGAATCGCCTGGGAGCCAGCGCGCTAATGCAGGGACTCGCAGACGGGTACTTTATTATACCATACACCATTGGCGGCTATCTCGCCGGCACGCCTTTCGAGGAGGTAAACACCAGTCATCAGGCTTTTAAAGAAGCAACCCAGGCGGTGAAAACCCGGATCGAAAACCTTCTTTCCATAAACGGAAAACGAACAGTGGATGATTTCCATAGGGAACTGGGCCTCATTATGTGGGATTATTGCGGCATGTCAAGGAACGATCAGGGATTGATCAAAGCCCGTGGAATGATACAAGAGCTGCGGGCGGAGTTCTGGGAAAATGTTGTTGTCCCCGGGTCAAGCGAGGACTTCAACCAGAGCCTTGAACGCGCCGGTCGGGTTGCGGATTTTATTGAATTCGGAGAATTGATGATTATTGATGCACTGGCCAGAAAAGAATCCTGCGGGGGTCATTTCAACGAAGCATACCAGACAGAGGATAATGAGGCATTAAGAGATGATGAGAATTTTTCTCATGTGGCCGTATGGGAATTTGCCGAAGCGGATAAAGAACCCGTGCTTCACAAAGAAGAGCTTATTTTCCAAAATGTCGAATTAACACATAGGAGCTACAAATGACGAGAACGATAAATTTGACCTTGAAAATTTGGCGTCAAAAAGGTCCTGAATTTAAGGGTAAATTTGAGACATACAATGTACGGAACATCTCTACTGACATGTCTTTTTTAGAAATGATAGATATTATCAACGAACAGCTTACTCTGGATGGAAAAGACCCGATTGTATTTGACCATGATTGCAGGGAAGGTATTTGCGGAACGTGCGGTGCGATGGTAAATGGTCGCGCTCACGGTCCGGAGAAGGGAACAACACTTTGTCAACTCCACATGAGGCATTTCTCCGAAGGAGATACAATCGTAATTGAACCTTGGCGATCAAGGGCATTTCCCGTAATAAAGGATCTTGTGGTGGATCGCAGTGCACTGGATCAAATCATCCAAGCCGGCGGATACATATCAGTGAATACGGGAGGTGCACCTGATGCCAACACCCTGCCGGTTCCTCAGGAAATAGCTGAAAAAGCAATGGATGCAGCCGCTTGTATCGGCTGTGGTGCGTGTGTTGCCGCATGTCCCAATGCTGCTGCCATGCTCTTTACAGGCGCCAAGGTTTCTCAACTAGCGCTGCTGCCCCAGGGAAAACCCGAAGCCGCCAAACGCGCTCTTTGTATGGTTAGAAAAATGGATGAATTGCATTTCGGGAACTGTACCAATGAGAAAGAATGTGAAGTCGAATGTCCTAAAGAGATTTCTATTGTCAACATTGCCCGTTTAAACCGTGAATTCATGAAAGCCGGATTTTTTTCAACCGTTCCGTAACAGACACAAGCAACATTATTCGAAAACTCAGCGTCAAATTCATCTTGCGAATCTGTCTGAATAACGCCCTTTTCCCTCCATTTTATTAATAGGGGTAATTATGAACTGGATGTATTCTTATTTTGATCAAATATCGGCGACATTTGGTATAAAATCTACATATCTTCACGTTCTGTTTAAGGCCCTTGTGGTCATTGCCGGAACGTATATTGCTTGGATTATTTTGAAGCGAATCCTTTTCTCTTTTGAGAAAAAAACGAAAGATACCGAATTTGTGCAAGACAACCAGGAATTTTTCAGTGTTATCCGCAAGGCACTTTTCTATGGAATAATGCTTGTGACAGGGACTTATCTAATCCGGTTGTTCCAGATCTATCTTGTTGAAAAAATCTTTCATGCCCTTCTGATTATCCTTTTGGCAACACCGATCAAGGACTTGGTGTTAGCCTTAATGGCTTACCTGGAAAATAAAATCGCCGATAAAACAAAAACCAAAGTCGATGATATTATTTTTGATCTTTTGAGAAAATTTGCCGGTGCCGTTATTTATGCAACCGCCGTTATTCTTGCCTTGGACATTCTGGGAGTCAATGTCATGCCTTTTGTCGCCGGGGCCGGCGTGGCCGGTATTGCCATTGGTTTTGCAGCCAAGGACACGTTATCAAACCTCATTGCAGGGGTGTTGCTCATTATCGATCGACCGTTCGAAATCGGGGATCGGATCGAAGTGTGGAGCGCTCCCGCCGGGAGCGCCACCTGGGGGGATGTCATCGATATAGGATTGCGGGCAACCAAGATCAAAACAACCGATAATATTGTTATCATTATTCCCAACAATGAAATTATGAAGAGAGATATCGTCAACTACACAATTCTTTCAACAAAGATCAGGGTGCGGGTTAATATCGGTATTGCCTATGATGCAGATATTAAGCGAGCAAAGGATTTAATCATTAAAGTTGCCGGAGCGATAGAGTGGGTTTCAAAGGACCCGGTACCCAAGGTTGTTGTGAGGATGTTCGGAGAATCTTCCGTAAATCTCCAACTCCGAGTCTGGATAAATGATGCCCGAAAACGTATGGATACGATTTCCTATATCACCGATAAGGTTAAGGAAGAATTCGATAAAAGTGGCATTGAAATACCTTTTCCGAAGAGAGATATCACAATTATTAATAAAACCCTAACCGATGGGAAAACCAAATAAATAAATAACTGAAATTTGCCCGTAAACGAAAGATTCTCATCAATTTTCAGGCAAGATTCAGGAAATAACTTGATTTGAAAAAGTATTGCAGATAAAAAATAAGATTTAACTTTTGGTGGTCTATGACCAAATGAAACTCACAATACATGAAATTGCCCAAAGCCTCTATCTTCCATTGAGTACGGTGAAGCGTTGGATACGCCAGGGGAGAATACCCATACATAAGAGTGGTAGTGGTTATGTATTCAACGAAGCGATTCTGAATAAATGGGCTGCAGCGTGCAACTTAACATTTTCTCCGCCACAAAAAGGTATCGAAAAAATACAGGAATTTGAACTGGAAAACCTTTTTTCTGCCATGAAACGGGGAGGTGTTTTTTATGATCTCAAGGGGGATGATATCCCGGTGGTTCTTGAATCTGCGGTGAACAAAATCAACGTGCTTTCGGATAATACAAAAGCAAAATTATACAACCTGTTACTCGAGAGAGAAAACATCACCTCCACAGGCATTGGAAAAGGAGTTGCAATTCCCCATCCGCGCACACCATTGGCGAATTCCAATTACAACCCGACGATCACCACTTTTTTTCTCGAAAAACCGATAGACTTTGCCGCCTTGGACAAAAAACCGGTCTTCGTTATGTTCATTCTTCTATGCCCGTCAGTAAAACACCATCTTCACCTTCTATCAAGGCTTGCTTTCTGTATTCGCGACGATTTATTTATTGAATTTTTGAAAACATACCCGAGCTCTGAGGTGCTTTTTTCCAAAATTGCTGATTTTGAAAAGGAACTTGACAGAGCAAAGAATAATAGGTTGTAAATATGCGCATATTCAAATCATGGCGCTATCCTGCAAGCCTACCTCTTTTCCGTTTTGATGATCGTCTCCTGTTAATGCTGATGGCTGTCGTTGTAGGAATATGCAGTGGGCTTGCGGCTGTGGCCCTCAACCGATCCCTAATTGCCCTGTTTGAATTGCTGCACCACATTCGTCACTATTGGTGGGCGTTCGTGCTACCGGCCATCGGTGCGGCCCTTTCTTCTCTCTTTCTCGAAAAAATAGTATTAGAAGGAGCGGGACACGGTGTTCCCGAGGTCCTCTACAGTGTCTCTCGTTACGGTGGTCTGTTACGTCTTCGTTCAAGTTATTCCAGGCTCATTTCAAGCTGCCTTACCATCGGCAGTGGTGGTTCTGCAGGTCCTGAGGCCCCTGTTGTGATGAGCGGCGCGGCAATTGGGTCCAATATTGCCAAGTTCTTTTCCTTAAATGACCGTCAACGCGTAACACTTGTGGGCTGTGGAGCTGCGGGAGCAATATCTTCCATATTCAATGCGCCGATTGCCGGAATGGTTTTTGCCATTGAAGTTATACTTGGCGAATGGAAATCCGTTAACATCGTCCCGATAGCGATCGCCTCGGTCGCGGGTACGGAAGTGAGCCGTCTACTCCAAGGCAACCAGATCGCTTTCAGCCATCGTCAATTTAACATCGACCTCCTGGATATTTTCGCCTGTTTGGGTTTGGCCATAATTACGGCTGCAGCATCTATCTTGCTCACTCGAATGCTCAGATTCATGCACGGCACCTCGGGAAAAGCTGCTATACCACTTTGGACTCGAGCAGCCGTAGGTGGCTGTGCGGTCGGAATTATCGGAATTTATCTTCCTGTTGTTTTGGGTGAAGGATATCATTCAGTCCGGATAATGATAGAAGGAGCGTTCACCCATGGACTGGCATTTGTGGCCTTAGCTTCACTGGCAAAAATCGTTGCCACATCACTCACTCTGGGCTGGGGAGGTTCCGGCGGAATATTTGCACCCTGTCTGGTGATCGGTAGTCTTGTTGGTGTCACCTACCATCACGGCATCGCTTTTCTTTGGCCTTCCATATCCTGGGTCAACGAAGGATGTTTTGCCTTGCTGGGGATGGCCGGCCTCATCAGTGGTATTCTACAGGCCCCATTGACCGGTATCTTTCTCATCGTGGAGATAACAGGCGGCTACGGGGTGATTTTACCGCTTATCATCGTCTCGGCAATTTCCACCTCGCTCTGCCATTACATCGAACCAGCATCTTTTTATCTAAAGGAACTGGTGGACAGGGGGCACTTTTTGAGACCGGGTACAGATGCAAGGGTGCTGTCTGACCTGAGTGTGCAGGAAGTTCTTGAAGACTGTATAACGGTAAATCAGAACATGCTGCTTCGAGATTTTGTTAATATAATAAAAATATCGGCTAGCAACTATTTTCCCGTAGAGGATGAAGAAACCGGAAACTTTTTAGGGGTAATCCACTTGGGTGACATCAGGCCTTACCTTTTCAATCGTGAGATGTATGATGCCGTAGTTTTAGGACAGTTAATCGATTCAAAAATTGAAGTGGTTCATCCGGACGACGATTTGGCCGAAGTGCTCCGGAGGATGGATGAAAACCGCCAGTTTTCTATGCCGGTTGTCATGAACAACAAATTCGTTGGCTTGATATCGAAAACAAAACTTCTTGATCAATATCGCAAAGAGTTGATGGTGCAGACGGATCAATAAATTGAGACCTTTGAAAGGAGAATCAAATGGAACCCCAGCTGTTTCATATTTTTAGAAACAACCCTTTTGGAAGAGAGACCCTTCTTCAATCCATATATTTTAGTAAAAAAGTTGGTGCTTCACTCGTTGTTTACATTCCCAAACTCATAAAATTTTTAATGTATTTTGAAAATGATGTGGTCCAGGTTGACCTTGACAACTCCTATCTCACTTCACCCGATACAGCTCTGGAGCATGCCAAAGACCTGATTGAGCAAGGGAATGTAACCGCAAGATTTCTCGAGCCGAAACACTATACTGCATCTACTTTGCCGGATATACAGACAAACTTTGATTTTATGGCATGTCCTCGCAGCATAAGTGATTTATCTTCAAAGATCGGTCTGGGATATATTGGTCCAAGAGTTAGACGGATTGTAAAATCTGCACGATTTCCTGTTCTTATAACGAGTCCGGGTTATAAAGAATGGCAGAGTATAGCCGTATTTTTTGGCGGATCAGCCAATGCGGTCAACGCCTTGAAACTGGGCTTCCGGATTAAAAGAGAGACTGGATTCCCCCTCGATGTTTTTACTCAGTTGGGAAAAACATCAAAGGAGTCATACGAAAAAGTTATCAAAAAGGAAGGTCTTGACGAGGAAATGAGCCGTTATGTAAATAAGTGGCACATTTTTGAAGAGAAAAGTTTCGAGGAAAACCTTTATGAAGTTCCCCATGACGCCCTGGTCATATTAGGTGCTTACGGCCATGGTCTTATCAAAAATATGTTCTTCGGAAGCAAAATGGAAAAGATTCAGTCAACGATTACAAATAACCTCTTAATAGTCGGACCCAATTACACGGCAACCGGGTAATGGAAAAATTTCCTTATTGAACTGATGTGGTTAATATAATTGGCCGCCATTGGCAAGGACGGTTTCTTTTTTAGGGCCGGAGTATTTTTGCA
>CALANC010000008.1 GCA_937925895.1 uncultured Desulfobacterales bacterium | reverse complement strand
TCGGGAAGCCAGCTTATACTAGCTAACTTCCCGATATTACTGGAGCCGGCGATGGGAATCGAACCCGCGACCTACTGATTACGAATCAGCTAACAATATCTTTTCCTGCCTTTTCATTTCATTTCTAATTGATTCATAGTTTACTGATTTCACCTTGATTTATTGCTTATTTGTTTTTATATTCATTTCAAGGCGTTTCATATTATTACATCAAAAAAGGAACCCAAAAGGAACCCAAGAGGATTTGAGATGAAAAAACCTATTAAGTTCACTGATAAGAAAATTAAGGGTTTGCCAGTAAAAAAAACAAGGTACGATATTCGTGAAAGGGATGGTTTTGCTGTTCGCGTTGCCCCCTCTGGAAGAAAAACATGGATCTTCTTTTATGATTATGATGGAAGAAGGCGCCGTATGACTTTGGGGACATATCCACAGATCACCCTGTCCAAGGCCAAAGAAAAACATGGTGACGCATTAAAATTGTTACGCAAAGGAATTGATCCCGGTGCTGATGAACAAAAAAAGAGAATTGAACGTATTGTGGCTCCAACAGTTAAGGACCTTACCTCACTATATATCGAAAAATGGGCAAAACCGAACAAGCGGACCTGGAAAGAGGATGAGCGGATATTAGAAAAAGATGTGGTGCGAGCCTGGGGAAAACGAAAGGCGGCCGATATTAAACGGCCCGATGTTATTCATTTACTAGAATCTATTGCTGATAGAGGTGCTAAAATCCAGAGCAACCGCACTTTTGCTGTTATCCGTAAGATGTTCAACTTTGCTGTGGGTAGAGGTCTCCTTGAGTTCAGTCCCTGTACAAATATTTCTCCGGTCGCCAGAGAGTGCCAGAAAGACCGCTGCCTGTCGGAAACGGAAATTGAAACTCTATGGTATGAATTGGACAATGGGTCAATGTCAGAGGCAACTAGACGCGCCCTGAGGTTGATTCTTGTGACGGCACAAAGGCCAGGTGAAGTTGTTGGAATGAAATGGTCAGAGATTGACGGCGACTGGTGGACAATCCCTTCAGAAAAAGCCAAGAACAGGCAGGCACATCGGGTTTACATAACTCCGTTTGCTAGAGAAGTTCTTGGATCTTCAGGATCAGGATATGTATTCACATCCCCTAGCGGTGTAGGACATATTCACATAAACGCTCTATCCCGAGCTGTACGCAGAAGTTACGAACTAGATAAAAATGGAAATAAAAAAATTTCAATAGATCATTTTACTCCACATGATTTACGGCGCACAGCAGCCAGCCTTATGACCGGAATAGGAATTTCAAGGCTGGTTGTTGCAAAGATCCTTAATCATGTTGAACGAGGCGTTACTGCAATATATGATCGTCATAGCTATGACCGAGAAAAGCAGCAAGCTCTTGAGCGATGGGAAAAGAAGTTGCGGCAGATTATTGGCATGGAAGAAAAAGATGCTGAAAAAATTATTAAGATAAGGAGAGGGCATGCCTAAAAAGAGGAAGAACAAAAAGGTGCCTTATACGCATTATGCCGCTTGGGTGGCTGCTTACGAGGTTCTTGAAGAAAAAGAAGAATTAGACAAAGAATCGTGGGCTGAAAAGTGGTGGTCACTTATCTTAAACAAACGCACTCTTGACCAATATCGACAAAGTTTTGATGAAACCAATAACCCACTTTACATCTGGGAGGCTTACCGACTTTGCAGGCATTTCGATAAACCGTGGCCAGATTATGTTGTGGAGTATATGAACTGGATTATGGAATATCTTGACGGTGTCGCAAATGGATTACTCAGCAATAAGGGAAACAAGCCGAGCGACTGTGCGCTTCATTTAGGTTTTGAATTGAAAGATGGGGGGCCGAGTCAATTTAGGCAGTATGAAACAGCACGCAACATGGAATATATAGTGGGCCAGGTTATTCACTTCTTGAACATGAATAAAAAAGCAAGTTTAGAAGAGGCATATTATGAAATATCAAAGGATTTTAAAGAAATACATAAAGAGCCGATTAGCGAAGCAGCAATTAAAGATTGGTATCTCAAGAGAAAATAAAACATTCCCAATCTGTTTATATGGTGACTAAACTTCTGTAGTTACGTCACTTTACCAATGCATTGCAAAGATTTAAGGTGTTGACAGGTAATTAACTGTTAACACCTTTTTTATTGGGAGGCATTGGTGA
This sequence comes from uncultured Desulfobacterales bacterium, assembly GCA_937925895.1. Lineage (GTDB taxonomy): Bacteria > Desulfobacterota > Desulfobacteria > Desulfobacterales > UBA11574 > CALANC01. Next base: position 500 of record CALANC010000008.1, on the reverse strand, counting down.
TGGAAAAAACTAAAGAACGAGTTATTAGAAAACCGGAACTGCTCACTATAATTGGATTAAGCGATCCGACTATCTGGAGAATGGAAAAAGATGGAAGGTTTCCTAAGCGGATACGCCTGGGTGGAAACTCCTGCGGCTGGTTAGAAAGTGAGGTGGATGTATGGTTGCAGGAAAGGGCAGCGGAGCGGACATGATGAGCGGATCATTTAAAAGCTGCAATTCCTTCAAATCCTCGGGAAATGAAATCCATAACAAAACATTTGAACAGGTGGCTTCACAATTCCACAAAAAAGAGTCCTCAAGAATTGAAACAAACCCTTTATTTTCATCTGATGGTTTAACGGAAAAAGGCAAGCAACTCCTTTGCAATAAAATGGAGATGCTTAATAAGGGTATTGACCTTCGATTAGATGAGCTTGAGCATGAAATTAAAAGGTATCATCTAACAGAATTAGGCAACTCTGAGAGATTTGCAGACCAGCACGGAGGGACGGTCAAAT
>CALANC010000007.1 GCA_937925895.1 uncultured Desulfobacterales bacterium | reverse complement strand
AAGGAGATAAATATGGATCTTATTGTGAATATAGTAGTGATACTTATCGGTATTTTTGCATTATTAATGTTTAAGTATTTAGATGAAAAACATTAATTTGCCAAATAGGGGCGATCTTTACCGCAGAAAAGTATGAGTGGAAAAGAGCAGGTTTGGAATAGAGCGCAGAGCCAAATTTAGCTAAAATTATTATTTTTTTTATCCAACCCTTTTTTAAAGATTCAATAATCACAAAATTTATTAAGAATCATTTTTAAATCTGAAAGACAATCGAGAGGAGCAAGTTACATTTATTTTTTTTAGAACCTCTCGTCAAGGGCAGTTCTTCGGAACTGCCCTTTTGTTTTTGAGCGAAAGACCAAGCTCCACATTTTAATGAGGAGGTTTAAATGAAAAAAGGTGGTAACGCCAATCATCCAAAGAAAGGTGACCGTATCAGGGTCGATCCTATTCGCAAGATAAAAGACATTAAGGCGATCTCGAAGCTGACATCTGATAACCCAAGGGATCACCAGCTATTCATAATGGGAATAAACAAGGGGCTGCGTGCCGGCGATTTGATTAAATTAAAGGTGGCGGATATCCAGCACCTGAAAGTGGGTGATATTTTGACCATCAAGGAAGGTAAGACCGGCAAAGACAATATCCTCGTGATCGATAAGACTGTTTACAAGGCTCTGAGGAATTATTTAGAGAAGATGCAGCCCGATGATGATGCTTTTCTGTTTGCAAGCAGAAAGGGTATCAAAAGATCAGCGGATATGTCCAATGACATCTCAGCGATTTGAGTTGTAACAGCCAGCAGGGGAGATTCCAGATCATTAAATCCTCTTACCAAAGATTGCTGCCGTTGCAGTCTATCTTTGTATTTGTATCTGCTGTGAAATGGTTGAACAGGCAGTTGCTTTTGAAGGCAAATGTCAACATTTTCCATTGCCTTTTTCACAGTATTGCTAACCCAAAGAATTTTTCCGTCACTGTTTATGGTTTCTTCAATTTGTGTCCATACCTTTTCAACTGTTGATGTTTCCAGTATGTACCTTTTCGAAACCTCTCTTTCTTTGGGGCCATATATGACCTCCACACCTCCACGAATCTTACACGTTTCTTCTAAAACCCTTTTCCGTGATGGTGGTAATGTTGCTGTCATCAACAGAACGGGTAATCCGGAGAAGGTCTTGAGAAAACGAAGCAGGTAATGCATCAAGTTGGAAGGTATCGCATCCAAATTGCAGTATGTTTCGAAAGTTAGGGTGATCTAACAATAAGGTGACCTTTGTGCCTGTTCTAAATCCTGCAAAAGGATCAGGAAATTTCAGGTGGTGTCCACTTGCGGAGTAAAGTGCTGCACATTTAGCCCATGCTGGCATAATTGTTTAGGTCTGTAGTTTCTACAGGTCACCCCGGCCCTGCCGGGCCAATGATTTCCCTTTATTTCGGGGGGATTCTCAGAACCAACAAACCATAATAATCTTAGCCACCGGAAAGTTTGACTGTATGACCTTGAGCCTTCAGCAATTTCATCAGCTTTTCCCTGTGATCACCTTGAATGATAATCATATCATCTTTTACAGATCCGCCGGTACCGCATTGCTGTTTTAGCTGTTTTGCAAGGGTTTTTAAATCAACTTGGTCAAATTGAAAGCCATAAATGACTGAGACGGTTTTTCCCTTACGCCCTTTTACCTCCCGCCTGATACGGATAATCCCGTCTGGTTTAGTTTTTAGACGGGTTTTTGATTTTTTCTTTTTGCAGTTGCAATCAGAAATCGGTCTTTGACATTCGGGGCAGACCTGCCCAGATTCTGTGGAATAGACTAATCTTGAATTGGTCATCGGGTAATCCTTTGATCATCCAAACCAGCAAACTAATTCTTTGCCTTTTGAGGATACGGAAAATGTATTCGGATGTCAAAAGGGAATGGTGAAGGTCGAATTATGAAAGGGCTACCCCGATGCTATCGGATCAAGCCTTCTGAGATAGCCTTAAAAACCTTTATGGTTAAATCTGTAGATGGGAATTAATGTAATCTGGCAATAAAGAAAAGGTGGCAACTCAGATAGGTTTTGTAAAAAATCAATTATTTAGAGCATCTCTAATTTTCTGAGACAAAGTTTTTGCATTAAATGGTTTTTTGAGGAAACCTACACATCCTTGTTTTAATAATTCACGAATACCATAATCTTCGGTAAATCCACTCGTAATTATGATTTTTAAATCAGCATTAATTTTTTTCAGTTGCTCAAAGGTATGTTCACCATTATGGGGCATTCTCATGTCAAGTATTACAAGATCGATTCTATCTTGGTTATTTTTATATTCTTCAATTGCCTCTTTTCCGTCTCTTGCTTTCAATACCGTATAGCCTAATTTCTTAAGTATTTGGACACTGACATCCAGACAGATTTCATCATCATCAGCAAATAAAATAACAGGCTGCCGATTTTTAGTTGTATGATCCTTGTCTTGCACGCTTGAAAATTAACTCCTTAATAAACGTTTCTTTTATTCCCACTTTTTTTCATCCGAAAGACACCCTCAGAGGTAATAACTTCTTTTCCCTGCAACATTTCAGACAGCAAAGGAGTGAGTGGGTCAAAAACATCAACTAATTTTTCCAAAACGAATGTTTCAGAGACCTTTTGCCAACTATCGCCGTTAGAATCTTTAAATTCATATTGTGATATTTTAAATTGCATTTAGCAAAGATCTACTAATTTGAAAAGTTGTAAAATAGAATTTAAATAATCATTACCTATCACTTATTTTATCGACATGTTTGATGATACCATTAGAATTTAGTTTAATCTGACTTGCTGGAGTAATAGGGTCAATATTGGCGGTACTCATTGTGCGCTTTGGCAGAAGGCGCGATTCACTCCGACCTCTGCTCAAGTCTGCTGAATCGTATCAGAATCCTTCAAGATTTTATGAATGAATGGAGAGTGAAAGGGATTTTACTGAACTTAAGGAGAGTGCTAAAAAGTGTATAAATTGAATCTTAGGCAGCCATCTTATGAAATTTGTTTCTATAAGCACCTTCTATGCGAGCAGTTGGTATACTTCCATTGTTAAAACATTGCTTGCACAGGGTATAGTAAAGAACAGGCGCTTTGAATTTTTCATTTTTGGAATGTTTCTGTTGCTCAGGAGTATAGCTGCCTAAAACATAGGATTGTGACTCACCACACAAAATGCATGGTTCATCTCTAAGATCATTGTAAAACTCTTCTGCCGCCTCAGCTACAATGTCATCTGCCATAGCTCGTCCTCTGGTTTTTAGATATTATTTTCATTAACAATAATATAAGCATGCTTAACATAATTTGCGATGTTGGCACTGCTTGCAGATTGGGATTAAAATATACATCAAAAACCACTGCAGTTTCTCAGATTTATTAATTATATAACAATATATTGGTGCCTGTCAACGAATTCATACTATATATTGTATACTGCGTATGCTTTAGCTTTTACTGATGCAACTGCTCTCCCTTTTTGTCGATTTGGAAGATCAAATCTCTCTCTTTAATTGGCAACCGAACTTATAGGGTTTCACGCGTATTAGAAAATGGGTCTGAAAAGGTTTACAAGTATCAGTGAATGGGAGGTGGGGTTTTTCGGGGAAACCTATCTATCAGTATTGGAAGATACAGTAATCTACAGATTAATTATTCAAAAGTTTTTAAAGGAG
>CALANC010000006.1 GCA_937925895.1 uncultured Desulfobacterales bacterium | reverse complement strand
AGCTAAAAATGCTGAGTTTAGGGCAGGAATCAGAGAATATCGATATCAAGGAGCAGTTGCCGCCATTTCCGGCGGAAGGTTTGGACCTGTCCGAACAGCTCCAATCATTCGAAAAGTATTATATCCAGACGGCGTTAAGGATTGCAAAGGGTAATGAAAGCCGGGCCGCCAGGCTGTTGCACATGAATCATCACACCTTCCGTTACCGCAGGAAAAAATTACTGGGGGATTAACCCGCCCATCTTTTATCCATCACTTCCAGATTTCTGTTCCCCTAACGTGACGTGCTCTCCATTTTTCTTTTTAATCCAATCTTAAATTATCTTCCCGGCCAAATTCCCGCGAGACATGTCCCCGTATTGAAATTTTGCGAAAAAAATTTCGAGATTTTTCTAATTCAGGGATCAATTGAACAGTCACCCGAAAAATAGTTTACCTATAAGCGGTTGGTTTTATATAATTTATCATCAGTGACGCGAATTGGCACGCAATATGCTCAAAGACAGGGCGAGCAAACATTTAGCAAGTTGGACTGTCACCAAAAATAGTCAAGGAGGCAAACAATGATTCCCGTAATTCGAAAAATTCTTTATGCCACCGATCTTTCCCCGAATTCTGCATACGCGTTCCGATATGCCATGAGTTCTGCGAATAAACATGACGCCAAAATTATCATCCTGCATGTTTTTGAATCAACGACACCTGCTGTCTTCACCCAAATGGTCTATCTTGATGATGAAAAAAGAAAAAAAGTTTTCGACGATCGGATCAGTTATACCCTTGATCGGATAAAGAAACGGTTAGGCACTTTTTCAGATAAAGAATTACAAGATTATCCGAAAGCTGAAGATCGCATTGAATCGATTCAAGTCTGTGAAGGCTTTCCGGCCGACATGATCCTGAGTAAGGCCAATGAATTAGAATGTGATGCCATCGTTATGGGTACCCATGGCAAAGGTATTATCGCAAATACATTTTTGGGAAGTGTTACCAAACGGGTTTTGCGCCGAACTCGCAAACCTTTGTTTATTATACCCCTTCCCAAGGGCGAGATAGACTTAACGGTGCATGATGAATTAGTCTCTATTCAAAATCGTATCGATTGATTGGAGGTTCAGTTGAAAATATTGGTGGGATATGACGGATCTGATGCTTCCAAGAAAGCGCTGGGACTCGCCAAACAACACGTTGGCATCTGGCAGGGCAGAATAGAGGTTGTCCAGGCAGTTACCCGCAAAGCGCCGTAGTCATATCACAAGATCCAAGATGCTGAGCAACAACTGGCGCACCAAGTAAAAAACGTTATCGATGGCCAGCGGGTCAGATTTGAGACGACGTTGTTGGTCGGCATACAGAAAGCGGGGGAACAAATCCTTAATTTTGCCCAAATGATACACGCCGATGAAATTATCATCGGCTCCAAAAAAAGATCCAGAATCGGAAAATTTGTTATCGGTTCCACGACTCAGTTTGTGGTCCTGAATGCACCCTGTCCGGTTATTGTGGTGAAATGAGACATGACCGAGACCATTAGCAAAAAAGCCTTTCCTGACATCCCCTGCAAGGCTTTAACCTGGAGCGAATTTGCAAGATGAATGTGTTTAGCCGGCTCAGACATATGAATATTTTGCTGATAGATGATGATGAGTGGATAAGAGAATCGCTCAAATTATTCTTTGAGGCTGAGGACTGTCACATACTTGCACTCGAGACGGCGGAAGAGGGTTTAGAAGTACTTCATTGCCAGGATTACGACATTATCATCACCGATTATAAATTACCCGGCATGGACGGTGTTGCGTTTCTAAAGCAGATTCAGAACTCCCATCCGAATGCCATCAAGATACTTATCACAGCATATAAAAGTGAAGCGGTTGTTAACGAGGCAAAAAAGGTCGGTGTCCAACATTTAATTGCAAAACCGTTTACTTCAGAAACCATTGAAGCGTCCTTGACACGGTTGACTGCAAATCATTAATTAAAAGCCGGGCAATGAATGCCGGCTGTCTCAATTTATCATGAGAAAGGCTTTTGTGCTTGAATTTTAGTATAATTTTATTCGGGTACGGCCGGAATACTAAAGGAGCCGTTGTGCAATGTACTCAGATGCTTTGAAACCTTATAGAAAACCCGGTTCCATTCGCAACGAGATTGATAATCTCTTACATGGATTATTCGGCGGGCCCATTCATACCGGGCCGCTCGCAGGAGAATGGCTTCCTCCCGCGGACCTCATTGAAACCATCGACAAAATCGTTATTACCGCAGAACTGCCTGGTTTGAATGCAAATGACATCGAACTGAATATCAACGGGAACCTTTTAACAATCAAAGGTGAAAAAAAACGTTTAAAAGAAGAGAAAGAAGAAAACCACTATTTCGGAGACAGATTTTACGGGTCCTTTCGTCGTACTTTTCAGCTATCGGCCGATGTTAACGAAGACAAAGCCGCAGCCATTTTTAACAAAGGTGTATTGAAAATTAGCCTTCCGAAAGTCGCGACAGCCAAAAGCAAAAAAATTAAAATTAATATTCATTAATGTCGTGCCGGTCATACCGGGTGAGAAAAATAGAGCCGCAGCCTAAGAATCTTCAGATTTGAATAAAGTCAAATCGAAAACAACATATGCTACGGGGGTTTGATTAAATGGAGAACAAAGAATCAATTTGGATTTGCACAAACTGCGGATATTCCGCATCGAGACCCTTTAAGACGGATATTTGCCCGAAGTGCCATGTCACCTTCTGGAAATGTATGCACTGTGCCTGCACGCTCATATCAGCAAGCGCTCCCGAAACCTGTTCGGAATGCGGCGCACAGGTAGAATTTCAGAACATCACCAGTTACATACCGGATTGGGAAGACTACGAGCACCTGAACAGTCCATAGTAGACGGACAAAAAATGCCAATGGTTTTTGTAACCAGCATTTTGTCCACCCTAAAATTGCGGCAAGCATAAAAGGCCAATGAAATGAATTCAATGACGGAGTTTTCTTCAAAAAGAGTTTGTGATCGTTACGAATGCTGTTTTGCTATCTCCTGTACGCGTTTTAACAGCACGCAGTATTTTCAAGGCAGGATGGAGAATTACAGCCAGAATGGATTGTATTTTGAATCCGAATCGGCGCTTCAGCCGGGAACGACTATTTTAACCCGCGTCCTTAAGAACCTGGATGCGGATTATGCGCATAAAGTTAGAAAGGGATTCAGATCGGTGGCGCTGGGGGAAGTAAAATGGTGTAAAG
>CALANC010000005.1 GCA_937925895.1 uncultured Desulfobacterales bacterium | reverse complement strand
CCAGCTACGTGCTATCAAGCGTCACCTGGGAGTTGCCGCGGATGAAATAGATCTTTCAACATTCCCTTTGTTTGCCCTCTTTTGGCCGGCCTTGGGGATAACATCCGTCATACCTGATATGGATCCCACTAAACCTGCTCTTGCCAACCCCGAAAAAATAATCGAAACAATTATGAACCACCGCGTTACAAGCATGTTCGCCTCGCCGGCCCTGTTAAATCGAATGGGCGAATACAACAAAAAAAAAGATATAAAATTGCCGACGTTGAAAAGGGTAATCTCAGCCGGAGCACCGGTATCTCCTTCCTTAATCGAACGGTTTGCCGCCATGCTGTGCGGAGATGCCGAGGTTCACACACCATACGGCGCCACAGAGGCGGTACCTGTCATATCCATATCCAGCAATGAAATTCTTTCTGAAACCAGAAGTCTTACCGAGAAGGGTTACGGGTTGTGTATCGGGCGTCCGATCAACGACGTCGATGTCAGAATTATTCACATTACAGACAAATCGATCCACCAATGGTCGGAGGATATCCTCGTTAAAGACGGCGATGTCGGTGAAATAACCGTAAGCGGTGATCTGGTGACGCGACAATACTTCGAACATCCGGAAGCGGATGAATTGGCAAAAATTAAAGATGGAAATAAGATTTGCCACCGGATGGGTGATCTCGGCAGGTTGGATTCAAAGGGCAGGATCTGGTTCTACGGACGCAAAAGCCACCGGGTCGTGGTTGAAGACAAAACCCTTTTCACCATTCCCTGCGAAGCAATCTTCAATACACATCCCGACGTATTTCGCAGTGCTCTTGTCGGTGTCGGCGCCAAAAATCGACAACATCCGGTAATATGTATCGAACTGGTACATGACAACCCCGGGCACAACAAAAAAGAGATCAAAAAGGAACTTCTTGAACTTGCCCGGCAGAATGAACTGACAAATAGCATCGAGACCATACTATTTTATAAGTCGTTTCCGGTAGATATCCGGCACAATTCCAAGATCTTCCGTGAAAAACTTGCTGTATGGGCTGAAAAAAAACTGAAGCTATTTTAAATATGTTCCCATTGGGAAGTTTATGTTCATAGTGTAAAATCATCCGGCAGTTTATACGCAACCTTATTAAAAAATCGCTATCGTGTGACATGAAAAAGAAAACAACCCCAAACGAACCTCAAAAGGTTCTGGTTACCGGTGGAGGAGGTTTCCTCGGGGGAGCCATTGTTAAACTCCTGGTGGAAAGAGAAGATCGTGTCCGTAGTTTTTCGCGCAGATACTACCCCGAACTCGCATCTATCGGTGTAGAGCAAGTTCAAGGTGATATCGGTGACAAGAGCGCGGTGGAACGGGCATGCAAAGGCATTAATCTGGTTTTCCACGTTGCCGCAAAACCTGCTGTTTGGGGAGACTATTCAGACTTTTACAAAACCAATGTTATCGGCACCGAAAATGTTATTAACGGTTGCAAAAAACATCAGATTTTAAGATTGATTTACACCAGTTCACCCAGCGTTATATTCGACGGTTCCCATATGGAAGGGGTGGACGAATCCACTCCCTACCCCGATAGATTTCAGGCGTATTATCCAAAAACCAAGGCGATTGCCGAACAACGTGTTCTTAAGGCAACAAACAACGATTTCTTGACCATCATTTTAAGGCCGCACTTGATATGGGGTCCGCGGGACAATCATCTTGTTCCAAGAATTATTGAAAGAGCAGCGCAGCTGGTGAAAATCGGCCGCGGCAGAAACCTTGTTGATACGACATATATAGACAATGCGGCCGAAGCTCACATTCTTGCTGCGGACTTGCTGGAAAAAAACACCAGACTTTCCGGGAACATCTATTTCATAAGCCAGGGTGAACCGGTTCCCGTATGGGATATGATAAACGCCATATTAAAGGCCGGTGGATTGGATAGTGTCAGGAGATCGGTACCCCTGTGGGTGGCATGGCTGCTTGGCGCCTTGCTCGAGATTACCTATAAAACCTTTCATATCAGGGGCGAACCTAAAATGACCCGTTTTGTTGCCAAGGAACTCGCAACAACCCACTGGTTCGATATCAGTGCGGCCAGAAAAGACCTTGGTTATGTTCCCCGGATTTCTACAGAAGAGGGTCTCAAGCGTCTTGAGAGCTGGCTGCGTTCTCCCCCACAGCAAAATCTCTAATGACGAGGTGTGTGCTGTAAAAGCAAGCTATTTCATTCGTCGTATTCCAGCTGATACGTCTTTTTTTTGTCCTGATCATATTCGATCTGCAACCGGATTTTATCTATCTCTACCTGGCTGTCTATGGTCCTTTTGGCCAGCAGGTACCTTAGATAGATGACCCATATGATCAACCCCAACGCAACCACGCCGACGGACAAAAAAACCCATCTGAACCGAGTCAATGTATCGATACCGGTGCGGCCGATGTAGATGATCAAATTGGGTATCGCCCAGTAAGAAACAACCAGTAAGACGACAAAAAACCCAATGACAAAAATGTTGAAGCGACTAATGGCAGCAATAAGCTTCTCAAAACGATATTCATATTCCCCTTTATCGGAACCGGCTTCATACTGCTTATAGTCTTCACCATAAAAAAGAGCTTGATATGCCTTAACAACAAAACCGAACAAAAGAATTATTCCGACCGGAATCCCGATCGCCGCTACAAACCAGGTCCTAAACGGAAAAGGTATTTCCTTGGTTAAGAGTTTTACTCGATATTGCTCAAACGGCCCGAAGGTTTTTTCAAAATAATATTTGTTAAAGTCGCTAAGATTACTGCCGTCGGTCTCATGAATAACTTCACCCTGGGAATTTATCACCTGGAGCCATGATTTACGACCAGACTTCATTGCCGCTAAAGCAAAAATTTCCAGTTCAATCAAAAAAAGAACGACAGCTATAATAATGAAAACCGTCTTGTTTTCTCTCATTATAGATGTAACGTTCTTTTTTTGTGACATCTTACGATAAATTGTTTTACCCTAACTGAGCGAAAATCGAGATAAAATAAAAGCACACATGTTACACTGATGGTAGAGAATTAACATGGAATCGAATTATCAAAATGTTTATTGGGAAAAATATTAGTCATCGCTCTCGATTTTGTTTACGCTCCATTAGGGTGTTATTCTTTCGGGTGACACTCGACACAGCCGGTGGGTCCTGTCTTGGGCAGCTTGTCTTTCAATACCGTGTAAGACATTTCCATTGCCTTCCTTTTGATTTTTATTTCTTTGTGGCACCCTACACACATCTGGTGATAGGCATATTTGTAATATTTAATGCCTGTCTCGGTATAAGACAGAAATTTTGTGGGTTTTTTAGGTGGCTCAAACGAGTCATGACAATCTGTGGTCCTACAAGTGGGAACATGAGTTTTTCCTTCCCATTTGTGATGACATTTTTTGCAGTCAAAAGTAAAGTGTTTCGAATGATGAAATTCCACCGGAGTTCTTTTTTGCTCTACAGATTCATCAGGTTCGAGAACAATTATTCCCATTGGCACACTCATGTCTTCCAGGGTGGGCTCACTTGCTTCATTCTCTTGGCCTGAAACGTCTATAGAGATCCCGAATACAAAGACCATCATCAAACACAACAACCCAATTCGTAACCTATGCATCCTCATCCTCCTCATCAAAAAGCGATATAATAAGGTTTATTTAATCCCTAAAATAAATGTTTTCAAGGATAAATTTGAATCCCTTTCGAACAGCACACCAAGGGAAATTTATTTTTAAGAGGGTATTAATGCAAAACAATCAGAGAAATTTCAATGAAAAAATACTCATTGATGCATTTTTTTTTAAAATCGGTAAGAAAATTACCCTCTGTTACAGAAATAAATGTCATCCATCGGCTGGATCGGGGCCTTTATTTATGATTGACAGTCCCACCGTTTTCCAATAGACTCGTCCTTAAATAAAAACGTTCTCAATACATATTCCCCCTAAATAATAAAGGAGGCTTCGATGCAAAAGAAAACGTTAATTGCTATATTTTTCCCTCTATTATTTGTTTTTATGGTATCAGGGTGCTTGGAAAGCACAGTCAAACCTACCGCCAAAACGGATACGGGAGAGGAAATGGCGTTGCCGCCGTATAGTGGGCCAAGGGCCAAAGCAGCTGTTGCCAAATTTGAATGGAAGGTCGGTGGGAGCGGCAGTACAACCAAAATTACAGGGGTCGCTGGACAAGATATTACCATCACCCACGATAGAAATACGGGCTATATGACGGGGCTCCGGGATATGTTGACGACAGCAATGGTACAAAGCAAGCGGTACCGTGTGTTAGAGCGTCAGAACCTCGATTCCATTAAACAGGAGATGGCTTTAACCGGTAAAGGTTACACGGACAAAACCGGCGCAAAAAAAGGAAAAATAAAAGGTGCTGATCTGCTCGTTATGGCCGCCATAACCGGGTGGGACCCGGCGACTTCAGGAGCCGGCGGCGGCTTTGGTGGAGGATATCTGGGCAAAGCAACAGCCTTGTTTGCCGCTGCCAAAGGCGCTTACAAAAAATCATCCATGGCAATGGACATCCGTATTGTCGACACCAGTACTTCTGAAGTTTTAGCGGCTACCCGTGTAGAAGGTGAAGGGAAAACCGTCAATATCGGTGCCGGGCTTGCGGCATTCACCGGCAGTGGCGGCATGGGAGGTGGTCTAGGTGCCTTTGCCAAGACCCCCATGGAAAAGGCGATAAGAACTTGCATTTACAATGCAGTTAAATTCATTGCTGAAAATACCCCGTCAGAATATATGAAACACTAAAAAGAATAGGAAAATAAAAACAGGGATATTTCCGCTACATAAAGGATGTGGATAAATCCCTGTTTTATTTTTGTCAGTGAGAGGAGGAGATTATGGGTGCCATAATCAGGCGCAAAACGACAATCGCAATGGCCGCAATGATCTGTTTGCTGTCTTTTTCCTTGTTCGCTTCGGCAGCCGAGTTTCAAGCCGATTTTATTCAAAAGCGACAAGATATGGAAATTAAAGGAAAGTTTTTCGTCAAGGGTAAAAAGACCCGTATGGATTTCGACATGATGGGGCAAAAAACCTCTGTTATCACCCGTCTGGACAAAAAGGTAATTTGGAATGTCCAACACGGTGCAGGAATGTATATGGAAATGCCTGTTATAGACAGTCATCCTGAAGCTTTAAATTCCGATGAAGAACTCAAAAAAATTGCCGTCAAGAAAAAAATAGGCTCGGAGAAAGTCAACGGCTACATGTGCGATAAATATGAAATCATCTATCATGACAAACAAAAAGGCAAAATGACCACCTGGATGTCGAAAAAATTAGATTTTCCCATTAAAATGGTTTACGATAGCCCTATGGGTAAAATGTACACGGAATACAGGAACATCAAAACAGGCGGGGTAAAAAACAGCTTTTTCGACGTTCCCCAAGGATTTCAAAAGATGTCCATGCCGGCGATGCCCAACCAATAAAACCGTTCCTTAAAGGCGGCCGATGGCTTCCGCCAGTGTTTTGGCCGTAAACATACCGGCAAATCTCCGGGTCACCTTCCCTGTCTTGTCCATGAGTAAGGCAAAAGGGAGCGCCGTGCCACCGTAGCTCTTAAGCAAGGTTTTGTGCTGTTCATTAAAATCAGTCATATCGACACGGAATGGACTCAACTTCGCTTTTTCGGCAGTCTGAATCACCTTTTTGTTTGAATAGGTGGTTTTCTCCAAGACCTCGCAGTTCAGACACCATTCAGCAGTGAATTCAAGCAACACCGGCCGACCTTCCGCCAATGACATTTGCATAGATTCGGGGGAATATTTCCGCCACTTCAGACCACCTTCCGAAAGTGTCAGCAGCAGCAGAACCATGACCAGTGCGATAGTGGCAAGGGGAACAACCTTTGTTTTCCATTCCAAAGATCGCCGAAACACCGAGATGGCCCAGATGATCATACCACCATATAACAGCCACCAGAGGAATGTGTGAAAGGCTGCCGGTATGAGCACCCGACCAAAAAAAATAGCGCCTGAAAGTAGAACAAAACCGAGAATTTGCTTGACCTGCATTGTCCATAGGCCTGAAAACGACAGCCGGTTCATGAGGTCGGGCCATACCAGAACGAACACATAAGGCGATGAAAGTCCGACGGCAATGGAACTGAATATTATTAGAACAATCGCCGGTCGCTGGGTCAATGTGTACGCCAGGACCGATCCCAAGAAAGGGCCTGAGCAAGGTGTGGAGAGAATTCCGGCCAAAGCACCGGTAAAAAACGCACCTGAATAACGGTGAATCGGAACCTTGTAGACGAATTTAGGGAGTGGCACAGACCAATCTGAAAGCGTGGTCACCGCGGCTAAAAAGAGGAAAACAGATAGAGCGGCTAAAAAGAGCTTAGATTGAAATAATTCACCCCATGTCTGACCAAGGTATGCGGTTGTACCCCCTAAAATCAGAAAAAAGAAGAGAGAGCCGGATAGTAACGCCGCGGCGGCAAATAGCCTTGAGCGGACATCTCCCTTAATTTCGTGCAAAACCGCTCGAATTTTTAATGGAATGACAGGCAGAACACAGGGAACGAAATTCAATAATACCCCGGCCCAAAAAGCCAGAAGACCATATCCCAAAAGTTGGGTCATTGAACCGATTCCTTCAGCTTTGTCACTTGCCTAAGTTGTTGGGCGAATACCATCGGATCTTTTGTGGGAAGTTCACAAATGCCTTTTTCACAAACATAAGCCGTTGCTTTGCCTTTTAAAGCAAATTTTTTTCTGGCAACCGGAATGAGTCGGGCATGAGACTTTATATCATTCCCTTCAGTTGCAACGGTCAAAATTCGGTTGGGCAAAAACTGTTTTCTGAGCTCGTCCAGGAAGGGTTCGGCCTCATCTTTCTTGTTTTCTGGTGTTACGATGATGATTTCCTTCGGGCTGTCTAGATAAAAATCAAGAGCAAGCAACATTTCCGAAAGCGCAAGGGGGCTAGAGGTGTCGTCTCCCAAAAATGATTGGAACGCCTTCTCATAACGAATTCGATAACGATCCTTTAAGGTAAATTCACCCAACCGGAGCAAGTTCAAAACAGCAACCGAATTTCCAGAGGGCTCGGCGCCGTCATAGTTGGGCTTTTCCCGTGCAATCATTTTTTCATGGTCGATACTCGTCATGAAGAATCCGCCGTCTTCCTTGTCCTCAAAGTTTCTTGCTAAAATTTCATCCAACTGAATGGCCTTTTTCAACCACTGGATGTCATGAGTTGCCTCATAGAGATCCAACAGTGCGGCCATAAAAAAGGCATAGTCCTCCAGATAGGCAATTTGTTTGGCCTGGTTTTCTTTATAGCTTCGATAAAGCCGGTTCTTGATGAAAAGATTTGTTAAAATAAATTGAGCGGCTTTTACCCCTCGGTCGACGTACCTTGGTTCTCCAAAAATAAGTCCTGCCCGGGCATGGGCTGAAATCATCAGACCGTTCCACGCCGTGAGGATTTTTTCATCTCGCAACGGACGGGGTTTACGATTCCGCCATTGATAAAGACGTTCTCTGGATTCTTTGATGATCAGTCGCAGACGGTTTTCAGGTATATCGAGCTCATCTGCGACTCCAGCAAGTGATTTCCGGGTATGCAGAATGTGCCGGCCTTCAAAATTGCCTGCATCATCAACGGCATAATATCTTTTGACGATTTCAACCCGGTCTTTGCCTAAGATGTTCTCCAGTTCTTCCAGAGACCAGGTAAAAAAATATCCC
>CALANC010000004.1 GCA_937925895.1 uncultured Desulfobacterales bacterium | reverse complement strand
ACAAGATCATACAAACACAGCCGGAGATTAAAGATAGCACTGAAACAGTTTCCTTCAAGCGTGTCAAAGGTCACCTTGATTTTAGAAATGTTTCGTTCTCCTATGAATCTGATGATGAAAAATCCACCATGTTGCCTGTTCTCGACGGGATTGATATGGGCCTCAAACAAGGAAAGATTTTAGGTATAGTAGGCCCTCCCGGAAGCGGAAAAACGACTCTTTTAATCCTGATACCAAGGGTTTATGATGTAACTTTGGGAGGCATTTTTTTGGATGGGACGGATATCCGCCGCATGCGAGTTCGTGATCTTAGATCCCAAATCGCCTTTGTGCCACAAGAACCGTTTCTATTTGCCGATACCATCCGTGAAAATATAACATTCGGCGATAAAAACGTGAAGGAATCGGAACTGATAAGGGCAACTGAAGAAGCCAGCCTCTATGACACCATAAAATCTTTTACCAACGGCTTCGAGACAATCATCGGTGAAAAGGGCGTAATCCTTTCTGGAGGACAGAAGCAGCGAATCGCCCTTGCTCGTGCTTTTCTGCAGAAACCTTCGATCCTGATTTTGGATGATCCCATCAGTCAAGTAGATATGGAAACAGGAGATGCAATTATACATACCATCCGGTCCAAAGCCGAACAAATGACCATCATCATTGTGTCTCATCGGCTATCTGCAATTCGGTTTTCGGACCAGATTATCGCCCTTAAAGAAGGTCGTATTTTGGAATCCGGTACCCATGCGGCATTAATGATCAACGACAGCTATTACGCTAAGACGTTCCGCCTTCAAGAAATAGAAGAAAAATATGCGCACTGATTTCGGATACTTCGAGGAAAAACAACTTGGCAAGCCTTACGATATCAAGTTGTTAAAACGCCTCTATCCTTTTACAAGAGCCTACAGGTCGCTGTTATTCTACTCGATCATTCTCGTCGTTTTGATCACTTTACTCGATCTATCCCTCCCCTATATTACAAAAATCGCCATCGATCGATATATTGTGCCACAAACAGAATTTGATGTGGGAAAGAGCTCTGACAACACGGAGAAAAAGATCAGGTATTTAAGAGCGGATATAACTGACCCTGAAATCAAGACCATTGTTGATAAATATCCCAACCGTTTTGAGGTCTTCGAGTCTTTCGCACGAATATCCTACGGTGATCTACACGAATTTGACAGCACTGACCTTAGGATTTTGCGCAAACGTGATCTAAAAGGGATTACATTTATTACGGTTATTTTTCTTGCCATCATCGTTATCGATTTTGTTTTTAATTTTACCCAGGTCATGATCATGGAATATGCCGGTCAAATGATCATGCATGACTTGAGAGTGCAGTTGTTTGAACACATCCAGAGTCTGTCAGTTGCCTTTTTCACCCACAACCCTGTAGGCAGGCTCGTCACGCGAGTAACCAATGACACTCAGAACATGCATGAACTTTTCACTTCCGTCATCGTATTTGTTTTCAAGGATCTTTTCCTATTAATAGGCATTGCAGTTGTCCTTCTTAGCATTAATTGGCAACTGGCATTGGTCACTTTCATGGTGCTTCCTTTTGTTATCTGGGCTTCACTTCGTTTCTCAGGCCAAGCGAGAGAAGCCTTCAGAGATCTGAGGATAAAAATCGCAGAAATCAATACCAATTTCTCGGAAACCATCGGCGGCATAAAGGTGATCCAACTCTTTTTGCAAGAGAAAGGCAATTATAACCGTTTTAAGAAATTAAACCGTGAGCATTACTTGGCCGGAATGAGACAGGTTCATGTTTTTGCCGTATTTATGCCGGTTATTGAACTGTTGGGTGCAGTTGTTATCGCAGTTGTGATTTTTTACGGCGGTAACAGCGTTTTAAGCGGTAAAATCAGTCTTGGTGCCTTGGTTGCTTTTTTATCTTACATGAGAATGTTTTTTAGGCCGATCAGGGATATTGCTGAAAAATATAACATCCTTCAAAATGCAATGGCCTCAGCTGAAAGAATTTTTTTGATTTTGGATAGCACGGATAGCTTGCCTAAGCCGCTACCCGTTATCGAATCCAAAACCGGGCCCGATTCCCAAATAGGACCCCCGGATTTAGAAAAAATAGCTGAAATTTCACTACAAAATGTTTCATTCAGTTATGTGGAAGAGGAAATCGTCCTTAAGGAAGTTTCCTTCAGCGTTAAAGCAGGTGAAACTTTGGCTGTGGTGGGGCCTACAGGTTCCGGAAAAACATCTATTATCAACCTCATCATGCGTTTTTATGATCCATCGTCCGGACGCGTTCTTCTAAACAACACGGATATAAAAACGATATATTCACCTAATTTTAGGGAAAAGATAGCTCTTGTCACCCAAGACCCATTCTTGTTTTCTGATACCATTAAAAAAAATATCACTTTGGGAAGGAAGGATATTTTAGAAGAAAAGGTGAAAGAAATCATTAAGGCTTCAAATTGCCAGGGCCTTATCGACAGACTACCTGGAGGACTTGATACCGTGTTAACTGAAGGGGGGGATTCAATATCGAGCGGTGAGCGCCAATTAATATCTATTGCCAGGGCCTTTGCCCGCAATCCAGATCTGATCATATTGGATGAAGCCACTTCCTATATTGATTCTGCCACGGAAGAAAAAATTCAAGCAGCCCTCGCCAACCTGATGACGAACCGAACGTCCATCGTTGTTGCACACCGGCTCTCAACAGCCCGTAAAGCAAACAGGATAATCGTACTGCATCGAGGTCAAATTATTGAGGCCGGAACCAATGATGAATTGATGGAAAAACAGGGCTTTTATTTCAGATTAAATCAATTGCAGGGTTAAACATTCTCGTCTCTTTTTGATCAGTTGCTGTCTCCGAAATCAGTTAAAACTTTAGGCTTTTGTAAAAAGGAAACGCGGTCTTTGCATTGAGAAAAAGGATGTCGAATATCTAATTAAAATATTTGGAAATGTACGTGTTTTTTTATATTCTTAAAAAAACACAATTGTTCTTGCAAAATAAAATTGTTTATGATTTAAAGACTCTCTTAATCTATTTTTAATTCGTCACGCAAATAATCTTTGCATAAACTCTTTGCTGATCTTTTTTTGATTTAATTAACATATGTAAAAACAGGGTTCAATTCGTCGTTTTCGTCTAAAATCCGGTTAGAGATAACTGCGTTTTTTAGACGGAAAATTTGTCAATATAAAGCTTAAGGAACCTAAAGGTTGGATACCCGGTTCCACTATTATGTTAACCTTAAAACGGAGAGGAGGATTAGTAGATGGCTTACAATGCAGTAGAAATGGCTGACTGGCAGATTTCAGAAGCGGCCGAAGAAAACATGCCGACTCCTGAGGAGTGGCGGGATAAACTAGGTCTTGAAAAAGATGAAATTATCCCCCAAGGAAGGCTTTGCAGGCTCGACTTCATGAAAATCATCGATCGGCTAAAAGACAAACCGGATGGAAAGTATATTGAGGTGACGGCCATTACCCCAACGCCTCTGGGCGAAGGCAAGAGCACAACTTCCTGCGGTCTCATGGAAGGTATGGGCAAACGCGGTGTAAACGTTGGCGGCGTCCTGCGGCAACCTTCCGGTGGCCCGACCATGAACATTAAGGGAACCGCGGCCGGCGGCGGCAATTCATTGTTGATCCCCATGACCGAGTTCTCCATGGGTCTCACCGGCGACATCAACGACATCATGAACGCTCACAACCTGGCCATGGTAGCACTGACAGCAAGAATGCAGCATGAACGCAACTACAACGATGAACAG
>CALANC010000003.1 GCA_937925895.1 uncultured Desulfobacterales bacterium | reverse complement strand
AAACCTAAATCTCCGGCTAATAATATCTGGGTTTCCAGTTCACAAACCGAACTATAAGAAATGTAAAGCATTCTAATGTAATCAACGGTTGTCTTTCTTTCATATCCTTCTGCAATATTAGAAGGAATAGACACAGCAGATCGTCTTATCTTTGAAGTTAGACCGTATCTTTCTTCATGTGGAAATTTTGCTGTTATTCTATATATTTCTAAACAGTGTTCGTATGACTTTTGCCAGACGTTCAACTCTCTGTATTTCTTTATCTTTTCACTCGAAGCCTTGAATCCTTGACCCCTTGAACCCTCTGGGAGCACACCGACTCTCTTGAAGATTATTCAATAGTCTTGTCTTAATTAGCTACAACTAATCGGGAGATGAGCCTTATTTTTTATTACACTGATAATAGGCAGGTCGTGTTTGGAAATCTTATTTTTAACCTATTAGAATGAAAATGAATTTTTGTCAAGATGCTCACAAGTTATTACAGACTTGATTACTTATGATAATTGTGAATATATGGGTTTTTTCTTGACAGAGGAAAAAATTGTCTGTTAAGAAGTTTTGGGAAAAATGAATGAGCGCTCATTCATTTATTCTTTTTCAATGGTAAAAATTGTATGGGGATACTTAAAATTAACCATTTTGGATAGAGATCTTTGAATATGGAACCAGCTTTAATATCTCCGGCAAAGGCAATCGTCTTTGATATGCCTGCTGTAATTTTTTCACTTTTGATTCCGTTGATCGGCGTTGGTGTTTTTTCCTATATTATTGCACTTCGACTCAAACCGCTTATTAAAGCTTCTCAGGACTTAAGATTTGATCGATGGTCAGTGCGATTTTATAACATGTTAAAATATGCTGTAGGTCAGTACCGTCACCCCAGGTATCTGTTGGCCGGGATCATTCATATCATTCTCTTCTCGGGTTTCGTTATCCTGTCCTTACGGTCGATTACACTGGTCTTGCTAGGGATATCCGAAGGGTATGTTTTGCCCGGATTCGACGGAAACATCGGTATCATTTACGATATTCTCAAAGATGTGGCAGGTACATTTATTTTGTTGGTATGCCTGATCGCCATGGTAAGGCGGGGAATATTCAAACCGAAACGGTACGCCGTACCGCCCAGGTATGGGAAAGGTCATACCTGGCAGGCCCTATTCGTGTTACTTCTGATTACGGGTCTGGTGACATGTGATATGGTTTTTGAAGGAAGTCATGTCGTTGCTCAGATACAGAAAGGATTGGCGACGGCACATTTGACTCCGGGAACCGGGTCCTGGATCAGCTCCAAATTATTACATGGGGTAACATTAGACAAACTGCAAGGATTGCATCTGGGAGCCTATTTTTTACATGAGTTGATCTTTTTCTTTTTTCTCTGTTTTTTACCTTTTGGAAAACATTTTCACGTAATTACCTCCCTGCCGAATGTGTTTTTGATGAAATTGGACAAAGGCACGATAAAGCCTGTGCGATGGGGCATCGAAGAGGAAGGGCTGGATGAGCTTGAGTCTTTTGGGGTAAAGAAATTCGAAGACTTCACCTGGAAGCATATGCTTGATTTTTATTCCTGTGCGGACTGTGGAAGATGTTCTGATCATTGTCCCGCCAATGCTGTCGGCAGACCTCTTTCTCCAAGATTTATCTCGATAAAATGCCGTGACTACGGTTTCAGGCGCTATCCGTTGCGCCATACTCCAGTTGAAAGTCAGCCATTGATTGGCAATGTGCTGGAGGAAGACGAGGTTTGGTCGTGCACGACTTGCGGCGCTTGTGAAGAGGAATGCCCGCTCTTCATCGAGTATATCGACAAGATTGTCGATTTAAGAAGAGGAATGGTGGAAGACGGTGTTGTTCCTCAATCTTTACAAAAACCACTTGGTGCTCTTGAAAAGCGAGGCAATCCATATGGCAAAATGGAGAAAAAGCGTTCAGACTGGATTAAAGAGTTGCCTGATGAAATAAGTATTAAATTACTGAAAGATAAAGAAATCGCTGACACCCTATATTTTGTAGACAGCATTACGTCTTATGACGACAGGATACAGGAGATAGGTAGAGCTGCAGCCCGGATCCTCACCGTCGCCGGCGTCGATTTCGGGATATTGGGGTCCGCAGAGAGAGACAGCGGTCATGAGGTAAGGCGATTCGGAGAGGAGATGCTTTTCCTTGATTTAAGGGACAGGAACACCGCTCAGATTGTCGAATCAGGCGTCAAGAATATTGTTACCGCAGACCCGCACGCATTTAACGCCTTGAAACACGATTACAAAGACCTGCCTCCTGTTGAACACATCAGTCAAACCATTGCACGGGTAATAAAATCAGGAAGCGTTCGTTTAAAAAGTGTCGAAGACCCGGACAGGATCTATACCTATCACGATCCATGCTATCTGGGTAGACACAATAACATATATGAAGATCCAAGAGAGGCGATTGATGCAATCCCCGGCCTAAAACGGATTGAGATGATGCCCAATTGTAAGGACCGCTCTTTCTGCTGCGGCGGCGGCGGTTTAATGCTCTTTTATGAACCTATTGAAGAAAAACGGATGGGTCAGGTTAGGGTTGAGATGGCAAAAGACGCCGGTGCAAACGTCATTGTCACAGCCTGTCCGTTCTG
>CALANC010000002.1 GCA_937925895.1 uncultured Desulfobacterales bacterium | reverse complement strand
GGTGTAGCCGGCCTTACGTTTGCCCTCAAAGTAGCGGAATTTGGTGATGTTGCTTTGGTAACCAAGAAGGGTATAATGGACAGCAGTACCACCATGGCACAAGGTGGAATCGCTTCTGTTTCAAGTAAACTAGACTCGTTTGATCTTCACATCCAGGACACCTTGGCATCCGGAGATGGTCTCTGTAGCAGAGATGTTGTGGAAATGGTGGTTAAGAACGGACCAGAAAGAATCCATGAGTTGGTCCGGCTCGGCGTGCCTTTTAACTTAAAAGAGAAAGGGGCGTCAGATAACAACTCGGTTGATTACGGCATTGATTTTGATTTGGGCCATGAAGGCGGGCACTCACAAAAACGGATTATTCGTGCCCAAGACATGACGGGAATGGCTCTGGAAAGTGCTTTGGTGAGTCATGTAAAAAAACATGACCGTATTACCCTCTATGAAAACCACATTGCCATCGACCTGATCACTATCTCAACCCGAATGAAAAGAGGTCTGATCACCACCACTCATGAAGATTATTGCTGTGGAGCCTATGTACTTGAAATAGAAACAGGTCGAGTCAAAACCTTTTGCGCCAATATAACCCTGCTTGCCACGGGTGGTGCCGGTAAAGTTTATCTTTACACCAGCAACCCTGATATAGCTACCGGTGATGGAATTGCAATGGCATATCGAGCCGGCGCCACACTGGCTAATCTTGAATTCGTACAGTTTCATCCGACGTGCCTATATCATCCTGAAGCAAAAAATTTCCTGATTTCAGAAGCCGTGAGGGGTGAAGGAGGAAAGCTGATTGATGGGTCTGGCCATGCGTTTATGGAAAAATATGCCCCACAAAAAGATTTGGCATGTCGCGATGTTGTTGCCCTTGCCATTGACACGGAATTAAAGAAGAGCGGAGAAGATTCCGTATTTCTTGATATTTCAGACAAGGATTCCGAATTTATTAAAGAACGATTCCCCAATCTATATGAAAAATGCCTCACCTTTGGGTTTGACATGACAAAGGAACCCCTTCCGGTAGTACCGGCCGCCCACTATATGTGCGGTGGTGTGGCAACCGACATGACCGGTAAAACCGATTTGCATTGGCTCTACGCTATTGGTGAAACTGCATGCACAGGGCTCCATGGTGCCAATAGGCTCGCAAGCAACTCTCTGATTGAAGCACTGGTTTATTCCCACTCAGCTGCCAAGAAGGCAATCAAAGACATTGAAACATCAGATTTTACTACCACTCCTGAACCGCCGCCGTGGGACGAGTTAGGCACCACAGACAGCGATGAAGTTATCATGGTATCGCAGAACTGGGATGAAATTCGACGATTCATGTGGAACTATGTCGGCATCGTTCGATCGGATAAGCGTTTGGCCAGGGCGAAACGCCGCATTGATATAATTCAACAGGAAATCCATGAATACTATTGGAATTTCAGGGTTTCCTCAGATCTTATTGAGCTGCGTAATATTGCAATTGTTGCAGAGCTTATTATCAAGTGTGCCACGCACAGAAAAGAAAGTCGAGGACTTCATTACAATATTCAATATCCTCACCGCGACGATAAGAAATGGCAAAAAGATACAATTATTCGTCGGCCCTATGTCGGCTAAACTGTTTTATCCAAGATAAGGATTAAATCCGCCGATCATTCATCTTCTTTATCTGCACAATCCTCACTTCACATTGACAATCCTGGTTTTTGCATTATTTTAATTGCAAATTTATACTTTCCTTTGGGCAACTTTTTTCAATATTCTAGCGATATCGTTAGGGATGTAAATGGCAAACAAGCGAGATTACTATGAAGTCCTCGGTGTCAACCGAGATGCTAATGGTGATGATTTAAAAGCAAACTATCGCAAACTCGCTCTGAAATATCACCCTGATAGAAATCCGGGTGATAAAAGCGCTGAAGACAATTTCAAAGAGGCGTCCGAGGCCTACGAGGTCCTTCGAGATTCTCAAAAACGAAATATTTATGACCAATTTGGCCATCAGGGTCTTGAGGGATCAGGATTTTCCGGATTTAGCGGTTTTGATGACATTTTTTCAAGTTTCGGTGGAATATTTGAAGAATTTTTTGGTTTTGGGGGTGGAAGACGTTCAAGAACTAGAGCTCAAACGGGCGCTGACCTGCGTTATGATCTGACACTTAGTTTTATGGAAGCTGCCTTTGGGACCGAAACCGAAATAGAATTGGACAAGATGGAAACTTGTCCAACCTGTGATGGAAGTGCGTGCGAGCCGGGCACTCATCCAGAGACCTGCTGGCAATGTAACGGCATGGGGCAGGTATCAAGAAACCAGGGTTTCTTTACGGTTAGAACCACATGTTCCCAATGCCGGGGTACCGGTCAGTCTATAGCGACCCCATGTAAACACTGCAGGGGAACGGGCCAGGTAATGGTCAACAAAAAAGTGGCTGTTAAGATTCCTGCAGGGGTTAATACCGGCTCAAAGCTTCGTTTGACCGGCGAAGGCGAAGCCGGTATCTATGGCGGACTTCCGGGAGATCTTTATGTATTTATTTCGGTGGAAGCCCATAAATTTTTCGAACGTAGAAACACAGATATAATTTGCCGGGTCGATATTTCTTTCGTTCAGGCAGCACTTGGAGACACCATAACCATACCCACCCTGAACAGTGAAAAAAAACTGGAAATACCAAAAGGTACGCAGCCTGGAGACCTGTTTCGTTTTCGCAAAGAAGGAATCCCTTCGCTACAAAACGGAAGGCGAGGAGATCAAATCGTTCAAGTCTCTGTTAAGACACCCACCGGCCTCAACAAGAAACAAGAAATGCTGCTAAAGGAATTTGCTAAAATCGAATCGGGCAAACTATCGCACAAATTAAAAAATATTTTCAAAAACGGCAGCCTGAAAGAGTCCACCTAAATTTTTTCACTTGGTAGGTGCCAAACCACCGTTAAGGATTTTCTGACGGACACATGTAAATAAAATAAAAATCATGTTTGAACTAATAATTGTTACACATTTTTCGGCCGCCCACCAACTTAAAATGGTTGCAGACAAATGCGAAAACCTTCATGGCCACAACTGGAAGATCGAGGTTTATGTGGCGGGAAAATCCCTTAATGATGCAGGGGTATTAATGGACTTTGGAGAAATTAAACAGCATGTATCTGAAATCATGAAAACGTTGGATCACAAGTTCCTTAATGAACTTGATTTCTTTGATGACAACCACCCACCATCTTCGGAAAATATCGCCTCCTATATTGCCAACGCTCTTCAAGCCATGATCAAAGAACCTGAAATCAAGGTCTCCCGTGTCACCGCTTGGGAGTCAGAAAACGCTTCCGCAACATATATTGCTTCCCCGGGGATTTAGGCTTCATTGAAAAAGGAGAATTTTGTACAGCAAAAAAAGACCTGGCAGAAATTGAAAGAATGTTAAAGGCGCGGATTAAATCTCTAGAAAACAAACACTTGAATCCTTGAATCCTTGACCCCTTGAACCCTCTTCTCCAACTAAATTGGAGAAGAACCTAAAATAATTCGGGTAACCCCATTTACAGCCACCCTAAAATTGGTGTTGAACCTTGAACGTGGATTTGCATTTGTTTGCAGATTTTTTCATTGTCAGAAGTTGTGTCGAATTGTCACATTAGGATTTTTCATCCACTGGTTGAATTTATGCCTAAGCCAGCGTTTGAAGTGAAACCGGCTCGTCGGAAAAAGAAGCAGGAGACCGGCGATGTCTGTGAGCAGTCCCGGGGTGAGAAGTACGATGCCTGCAGCGAAGATGATTACCGCATCAATGAGATCTTCTGCCGGCATCATCCCCTGCTGAAGTTGGGAGCGGACCCGGTGCAGTGTCTGCATCCCTTGCATTCGGGCCAGATAGGCACCGGCAAAACCAGTTAGAATAACCAATACCAGGGTGTTCAGAGCACCCATATAGGCGCCGATTTTTATTAGAAGATAGAGTTCCAATAGGGGAATCAATGTAAATGCGAGAAAGAGTTTGAGCAGCATCTCTGCTGGTATCCTTATTTTATCGAGTTGACATCTTCTTTAACAGGTAGGTCCTTCTATCGTTTTTGATCTGGGACAATATGACCATCAGTATGGTGTATGTCAATCAATCTCCAGATTAAAACAGGCGGGTGATTTCATCCACTTCAAAGGTCGGCCAATCCGTCGGCCCATCCTTGTTCACCGCCTCAACTCCTCGTCCGGCATCCAGCACTTCCCCTATACAGGTTACGTCGATGCCGGCTTCTCTGATACGGGCCATCAGACGGTCGGCCTCTTCCTTTTGACAGCAGATTAACAGGCTCCCGGAGCCTATGAGACCCATGGGATGAATGCCGAGCAATCGGCATATTCTTTCAGTTTGAGGATATATCGGGATCCAGTCCATGTTTACCCTGATTTTGTGTCCTCCAGCAATACTTAACTCGTTTAAAGCGGTTGAAAGGCCGCCTTCAGTTATGTCATGCATGCCATGTACACCTTTGGAAAGTACGGCGATTTTGGCTTCCTCGAGAATACTGATACTGGACACAAATTGGCGGCATTGTTCAATTTCTGTTTCAGTTATACCCAGTTCGATTAATTTTTTTTCGAATTCTGCAGCAATGATAGCCGTTCCCTCGACGGCAACGGCCTTTGTCAGAAGAACACGATCTCCCGGTTTCATATTGCGCTTATCTATAAGTTCGGATTTTTCGACTGTCCCCACCAGCATTCCCGTAACCACAGGTCTCGTGACAGCATCGGTTATTTCTGTATGACCGCCGCACAGGGTGATGTCCCATTGCCGACAAACCGATTCAAGGTCATGCATTACCTGCCAAATACCGGAAGCAGTAATTCCTTGGGGAAACAAAAGGGTGGTCAATAACCACCGTGGAGTAGCTCCTGAGGTCGCAATATCGTTTGCATTGATCAAAACCGCATAGTGTCCGATAGAGTCAGTGACAAATGTAATCGGGTCAGATTTTAAAACAAGAATTTCCTCTTGGTCGATGTTCACCGCCGCAGTGTCTTCACCGACACCTGGGTTTATGAGCACGGAAGGATCTTGAAAATTCAAACGGTCAAGGAATTGTTCCAGGATATCGTTGGGCAATTTCCCCATGGGAAGAGGGAGCCCCAGGCGGACGATATTTTTTATCTCGCTCAAGGAAGAGATGGTAAAGTCACTCTCAATCGTTGCTGACCCTGATGAGGTACCGTTGTCAAGAAAAACGGTAATGCTTCCTGCTTCCCTGCCCGCCTGAACGTCAAAAACAAAATCTCCTACCATGAGCATATCTTTGACATCCACTTTAAGCGTTTGCGCTGCCAGCAGGATTCCGTCACCACTCGGTTTGGGTTTGGCCGGGGTGTCTCTGGAAATAATTAAGTCGAAATTGGAAATGTCGGTTTTTGCAAAATTTTGTAAAGCTCGTTTAATACTTGTTAAACGGTTACGGGTAATTATTCCTAACTTGATTTTCTTCGACCGCAGATAATGGATTGCGTCTTCTGCCCCTTGGTTGGGTTTTGAATTGACTGCAGCGTCCAATTCAAAGCGCTCCAGTACCCGAGCGGCATCATTACGCTGGCTCTGCGTAGGAAGGTCTTCTATGAACTCCAGTATCGGAGCGTCGGGAGGACATCCCATGATTTCTTTCAACCGGAGAAAATCCAGGCTACCCGGCTCCGTCAGGGTACCGTCGAAATCAAACAGCACGGCTTTTACACGAAACGATTTATTGATCATGGGAATATCATTTTTTAGGTTCGGAAGTCTGTACCTGAATCTTGCAAGGTTCAGGTTGTAGTTTATTTGCACCCAGGTTCTTTAATTTTTGTAATCTGCCGGGATAATTTGTAATTATGCCTTCCACTCCCCAGGAGATAAACTTTTCCATTTTTCTGTGGTCATCAACCGTCCAAACAAATACGCTTTTGCCGTTTCGCTGTAAACCGTTGACGATTCTTTGGCGGACAAGATGATGATACCCGGCAATACCCGTCAAAAATTGGGGCAGCAGCTGTGGTGCAATACATAACGATATGTTCCTGATATTTTGTCTAAGAGAGAGTCGATGTGAAATGGAAACAATCAAAAACAGCGGTGTTTGAACCGATCTCAGGTGCAATTTCTTGAGCAGGTTGTATTCTCTGCTCGATACGACACTGCCTTGTTGTAAAGATGCTGCATTCAACTTTCTGACGAGATTGTCTACGTTGACATAACTTTTTATATCAAGGTCAACAGGTATGGAATCGATTACTTTTAGGCATTCGGATAGCAAGGGAGCTTGCCCTTTGCTGATTGGGAGATCTTGAATTTGAGAATAGGTTAAATTACCCCAAGACGGTGTGTCGGCGTTTAATGAATGATCATGATAAACGATGAAACGGCCGTCGCGAGTCTCGTGCACATCTATTTCAATCATTTCAATTTCTGCAGCAACCGCGGCCTTCAGCGCTTGAATCATATTTTGGGCGTTCTGGACGCCATATCCTTGGTGCGCTATGATTTTTGGGAAATGCCCCATAGGACTCACGATAATTTGTAACCCTTGAGAGAAATCCAGGACAGGAACATTGATTCTGATTCCGGAAGCTACAGATTAGATCGGTTGCTTCAAAGGTCATAAGGTGTCAGGCTTTCAAAACCATTCTCGGTTACAAGGACCGTTTGTTCAAATTGAGCGGAGAGCGAACCGTCTTCGGTGACGGCTGTCCACTTGTCTTCTAAAATAACAAGGTCTTTTTTCCCCAGGTTAATCATGGGTTCGATAGTAAAAACCATTCCCGGTATCAAGCTTATTCCCTCTCCTTTGGTGCCGAAATGGGGAACCTGAGGCGGTTCGTGGAAATCAAATCCCACTCCATGCCCCACAAACTCCCTGACCACAGAGCATCCTTCACCTTCTGCATATCTTTGAATGGCCCAGCCGATATCGCCAACGGTATTTCCGGGCTTAACCATGGACATCCCGGTTTTAAGACTTTTTTGTGCAACACGGACAATCTTTTGCGCCTTAGGCCCAGTTTCTCCGACAAGAAAGGTTTTGTTGGCATCGGCATAATATCCGTTCAAAATAGGTGTTACGTCGACGTTGACAATATCTCCGCTTTGCAACTGCAACTTTCCGGGAATACCGTGACAGATTGTCTCGTTTACTGAAGTGCAAACGCTCTTGGGGAAACCTTTATAATTTAATGGGGCCGGAACGGCACCCTTTTTTACAATAAATTCGTGTGCCAACGTGTTGATATCGTTGGTTGTTATCCCAGGCTTAATTTCAGACTCGAGCACATATAACAAATCCACGGCAATCATCCCGGCTGTTTTGATTCCTTCTATATCATCCGGCTGTTTGAGCCGAATTTGGTATTTTTTGGCATAAACCGACTTGAGTTTAGCCGGGTCTAATTTTGCTTTGTTAAGGCAACACTTCTTATATTTAAGTGTGCTCCCACACGGGCAAGGGGCATTACGCCCTACTTTTGGGGTTCTGTTTTTCATCATCGAATCTATTCAGATACATTTTTATTTTAGTTTTACAACTTCAGATATCTTTCTCAGATTAGGGAAGAAGCAAG
>CALANC010000001.1 GCA_937925895.1 uncultured Desulfobacterales bacterium | reverse complement strand
ATCGATTTGCCTATGATCTCGACAGAACCCTTGATGAAATCAGACCTCATTATGGTTTTGATATATCTTGTCAAGGTACTGTACCCGAGGCAATCATTGCTTTTTTGGAAAGTCAAAGCTACGAAGATGCCATCCGAAAAGGGATATCCCTGGGTGGAGACAGCGATACAATTGCATGTATTGTAGGAGGAATTGCCCAGGCATATTACCTAGACATCCCCCAAGAAATATTAGCTGCGGTTAGAGAAAGATTGCCTGAGGAATTCCTGAGCGTTATCGATGGGTTTAACACAAAATATGGTCAGGCAGAATATCTCCATTTAATTTAATTCGATAGCGACGGCAAATGATTCCAAATCACCAAGGTTGACACTAAATAGACGGATATGACCCGAACAGAAGAGATAAAAGCACGATTGGAACAGATTGAAATAATTGCCGATGCTATTCACTTTTATAAACAGGATCTACAGGAAGCTGCGGCTCTCGATGCTGGATTCCCGGTAAGTGTTACCTCTATTGAAGTTGATTTGGCGGTTGAACATTTGCACACCATGGAAGAAGAGATTGCTTACATGAAAGATGAGCCGTATGGAAATGTCGCTACTATTTTCCCATATGATGCCCCGGTTGTCGTTTTGGCCCGACTGGGGGGGGCGTCACTTCTTACGGGCAACCAGCTTCGATTTAGTCTATCTTCGCACACACCGAGAACCGCGGCAGTTTTGACTAAAATTTGTAAGAACGTTAACGGGCTTGATCCGGTATTGGGCCTGGATAATCGTGAATTTGGCAGATTTTGTGTCGAAAATACAGACGTTCGCGTCTTTTTCATTTCCGGAGCCTCCGCTGTAGGTGAAGTTTACAGACAACAGTATCGGGCTTTTGACAAACTTTTTTTTGCCGGACCCGGAGGGATGCCGGCCGCCGTTGTGTTTGATGATGCTGATATCACGGCGGCCAGTCGTTTTATCGCCCGCAGAGCTTTCATTAATGGCGGTCAATACTGTACGACACTAAAAAAGGCCCTGATACACAAAGACATTTACCCATCAGTTCGTGATCAGATACTCGAGAGGGTTCAACGACTGAAAACAGGCGATCCTTTTGATTCTGAAACGGATGTTGGGCCGATTCGGGTTGAAAGAACCCGTATCATTCTACAAAAAGCCTTGAAAGCGTGTGCCGATGCCCCGTTGCTATGCGGTTATATAGAAGGAGAGAAAATTTCACCCCTCGTTCTGGAAATGAAAAATCAAAAAATCCCGGATCTTGAATTGTTTGGACCTTTTCTTCTCTTAAAATCTTTTGACGATCCTGAAAAGGTTATTGAAGAATTGGTTGACACCCGTTACGGTTTTTTGTTGAACTATTTTGGCTCACCACCAGCCGGCGCCGAAAAATCATTCCAGGTACACTTCGGCATGGTATATAACAACCCTGAGTTCGTCTTTACCCCTTTACGTCTTCCTTTTGGTGGTAAAAAAGACAGCGGATGGATTCTTGAACGTCAAGGTAATCATTGGATCGAGCGTGATGGTGCATTCTCGTACACTGCAGAACTATCCCGCCGTTCTATTGAGCCAAAATTGTGATATGTTTGTTACTAAGGAGTTCATTAACCAGCCAACATTAAATAGATCCCCTCGTTCCCTGCAGCATGTCTGGATGTAATTTCAGGAAATCCATTTATTGCGGGTAGTTCCAATTCTTTTTAGGAAGGGAGTAAACACTTATTTAACACCCATAAATAAAAGAACTTCATCAACCTGAGCGCTTGTTATATATCCCATTTTATATAAAATTTGGCCAACGAGTCGACGTTTGGCACCTTCTAATTCTTCCATGACCTGAGTTTTTAATGCCTCATATAGCTGTTCAGGAGTAATAAATCCGCTTTCTACTGCAACAACGCCGAAGCGTTTATCAAGCTTTTCCCGTTTATCAAGCTTTTCTACAGACATTTTTAGTCTCCTTTTTCCGGGGATCAACTCTTATGTCAACGAATACCTTCTTGCGTAGTCGTATAACAAGGTTTAGTCGTTTTTGCAATTTAATGTTATTAAACAAAAAGGCAGAGCCTTAAAAAAAACTCTGCCTTTTCTACCTTGATGTTTTCTTCTAAAAGCATCAAGGCGTTTTAACGTTCGGTTGAGCCTGCACCCTGCGTGAGTGTGGAGTCGCCCGAACAGCCATTGATAGATATGTGCTCGCCAAAAAGCACATATCAACATACCAACAATCAAGCAAAAATTAGGCCAAAATAATAAAAAAAAGAATTATAAATATATATTTCAGATGGTTAACTAAAATAATGATAAGGTGTCACGGTCAAATTTTCCCCAATTTTTTTAAATTTTGTGGCAAAATTTCCACATCTATTGGGTAAAAAAAGTGAGAATAGACCGGTCCTACCATTCGCTTGTTAGTTCTCTTTCAACATCACCCCACTTTAAATTTAAATTGTACACAATATCGACAGCAATATCCAAATGGATTTCCATATGTCGAGAGAATATTTCACCGTGCAGTTTTTTATCTTTTATTCCCCTTTTTTGCAAAGGCATATCGGAAACCAGTAAAACAGATCCAATGGGAACCTCATATTTATAAGCCACAGAGAACAAGGTTGCCAGCTCCATCTCTATTGCCAGTATTCGCTGCCGTCTTAAATATTTAACAAATTCTTCATCGAACTCCCACAAACGTCTGTCGGTAGTGTATACAATGCCACACTTTGGTATCAGATCAAATTTCCGCACAGCTCCGACACAATAGAGATTTACAGAAGACGTCGGGATGGCGGGAAACTCCGGGGGGAGGTAATGTCTGCTGGTCCCTTCACCACGGATTGCTGCAGAAGGAACGATGAAATCACCCACTTCAAGAGTATCCTCAATACCGCCGCACATGCCCAACATAACGACAGATTTTAAATTGTCTAGATAGGCAAGGCAGTTTATAAGGAGAGCGGCCTGTGGAGATCCGATACCGAAATCTATGATCGTACAATTGATGTCTCTCGCGTTGACAATTCGGAAGTTACCTTCGAAGTAATCACCTTGAAATTTATCCCTAAAGCGGTTGACATACTGTTTAAAATTAGTGATAAGCACATGTTCACAGAGATCTTCAAGACGGCTGTTGGTATACCTTTCCAAGGTTTGCCTGATGTATTCGTGTTCTTTCAATCCCATTCGAGTCTCCTTTATGTTTTGGCGTTATATGCTAAAACAAATATTGACGACGTCTAAAAAATTCTGATGATATACCTTCATCATTATTACTTTTATAAAAAAATGTAAATATATTGTATTTTAAAAGAGGTAACATGAGAATTCCTTCAAAAAAAGAGTGCTACCAGCTTATACGTAAGATGGAGATGTTGGACCACATCGTGTCTCACTCTATCCTGGTATGCCAGGTGGCCACCTTTTTAGTCGATAAACTTGAACAACAGCAAATATACTTAAACCGAGATATGGTTCATGCATCGGCTCTGCTTCACGATATCACCAAAACAAGAAGTTTCGAAACAAGAGAAAACCACGCCCACACAGGCGAACAGCTCCTCCACCGTTTAGGGTACCAGGAAGTTGGCCATATCGTCGGTCAACATGTTCGTTTGAAAACCTATGGTCCATCAAAAACCATATTTGAAGCTGAAATTGTCAATTATGCCGACAAAAGGGTACTACATGATAAAGTGGTTTCTTTAAACGAACGAATGACTTACATCTTGAATAAATACGGAATAGTAAGGGAACACAGACAACGCATTCGCTGGCTTTGGGAAAAAACAAAACGACTAGAAGAAAAAATATTCAAATCCTTGTTATTGTCTCCTGAAGATCTGACCGGCGTTCTTGATCCCGACGTATGCCGAAAGGAATTTTTTACTTACCGCCAAATAAACCCCTCGTCTGCTCAGGACGGAAAAAAGTGAATTTATCACCTCAGAGTGAGATCATTTCGAAGTTTTGCAACCAGTAAAGGAACATCGCCATACCTGAATTTTACAAATAAGCTTTGGAAAACGGAAGACTGATTCCATGACCTGGAAATATATGCTTAATACTATCCATGCGTCTGATTTTATCTATTGATGCTTTTTGTTCCTCTGGACTGGCCAAGAACGTATTGTTAATTAACTCCCCGTTGATGACGAGAAGAAAATCCCCTGAAATGAGTATCCCTTTTTCCTGATCAAAGAAAGATACCGAGTCGGGCCTGTGCCCCGGTGTGTGTATGGTTCTGAATCCGGGCAAGACCGACTGCTCACTCGAAAAGTATTTTACCCGATCCGATGGAAACCCCTTTTTAAACGGTGTCCCATACAACCCGCCTTTAAACAGATCCCCGATTGATGGGGAATAACCTGCCTCTCTCATACATGGTAAGAATATGGTCACAATATCATTAAAAGACGGATACGGTATACGCTCATCCCCCATAATAATGAACTTGGCTTTTTCGTGAAACCAGATTTCGCATCCTTTATGATGCTGTTTTAAAATGTACCATCCTGAAACATGGTCAACATGAAAATGGGTGCAGACAACCCGTTTTAAAGGAGGCAACCGATGTAAAGCCTTAGTCAGAACTTCGGCATCAGACGGCATCCCGCAGTCAACAAAATACGAAGCTTTTTGCCGATTGTCCTCAATGATATATATGTTACTGACTCGTCCCCGGAATGTGTGTATTACTCGGTCCCTTGATAGATGCATTGAATTTGTAATCATATGTTCCCTGTGCTATTCGATGGTTACCGGATATCTCATCATAAGATCGATCGAGGTTGCGGCTGTGCTGGCGACTTCAGGAAAAACTTGCTTGAGCGTCCGAAGATGTCTCAAATTGTCGGCAGTCCGGAGGACCAACATGGCAAGGTCACCCTCCTCCATTTCAGCTATGGCGAGGACCTTTTCCCAGGGTTGACCGGTCGCCCAGGCGTAGATTGCGGAAACAGGGTGAAAAAAAAGTGGTCTGACCTCGAAGTTTCGATCCGCCATATGTTTAATAAAAGGTTCCAAGCCTTTTTTTAGCAAAATAAAATGATTCAATAGTGTTTTTGGTTTGAACAACTTTCCCAGGCTGTCATCTGTTTCACGCTCACTGACAAAAGATGCGATGAGAGCGGATAAAAGGGCGGGGTCGGATTTAGGAAAAAGTCTGAGCCTCAAACCCTCTGCTATCAAAAGTGGTCGATCGATCCTAAGCTGGGATGCCCAGATTCCATCATCCGTCAAAGATCCGTTTTTGTCGGCATATCCCGTCTCTTTTAAAAAATCGAGGTGTTTTAAAAAATTTAGCCACAATTGCTTATGTGCTTTTTTGCTGGATCCGCCTTCAACCTTTTTTGCGGTTTTAGCGATGACATAAGTTGCAAATGACTTTCGAAGAAGATCTTCAATTTGCTCGGGAGTGTGTGAAAGAAGTAGGTTTAAGGCCATGGAAAAGTTAATTTTGATTTGGCTAACCACATCAGTGGGTGGCGACGTCATCAACTTTGCAGTCAGTCTTACATCCATATATTTTCCTGGAATTATGACAGCAAACCCTATATGGTCCATTCCCCTCCGCCCGGCTCGTCCCGTCATCTGATGAAATTCAGTGGGGTTTAGTGGTAGAAATTCTCTGCCGTTGAACCTGTCTGAGTTTAAAAAAGCAATCGTCCGAGCAGGGAAATTAACTCCGGCCGCAACGGTTGAGGTTGCAAAAACAGCATCAAGAAGTCCTTGGGTCATAAGCGTTTCCAATATCAGCTTCCATGAGGGCAGTTGCCCGCTGTGATGAGCCCCCACGGCCAAGTGTTCCAGATGCCAAAGCTGGCGATGTTTGGCCATGTGGGGGTCTTGAGCCATAAGTTCTTGGATTTGTTTACGGCGAAGAAACTTTCGGTTTTGATCGTAAACAGGATTATCTTTACACAGATCAAGCGCATGGTCACAATCAGCACGTGATTTTAGGAAAAAAATCGCCGGGAGAAGATGAAATTTATTTAAAACCCGCATGATCTCACCAAAAGGGGGTAGCTGGTATGGAGGGGATAGAAGAAGGGGGCGATGGGTGTTCAAATAATCAGCTACTTTCTTGTGGAGTCTACTTTTCTGGGAATCGCCTTGAGTTAAAAGGAAATGAAGTTTGCCTGAAGGATGAAAAAAAAGAGGATAGAGCGGTACAGGCCTTTTTTTTTCTATCACCACCATACATTCTTTTGAACGGATTGCCGACATCCATTCCGCAATAAGACCTGCATTGCCGATGGTGGCCGATAGCAAAAGAAGCGGTATTCTGGGTGGAAGATAGATTATGATCTCTTCCCAGACAACACCTCTGTCCTCGTCTCCAAGAAAATGCGCTTCGTCGAGGACGACAAAATCCGCAGGAAGTGTTATGCCTTGATGCATGGCATCGTAGAGTTGGTTGCGAAGGATCTCGGTAGTGCCGACGATGATAGGGGCGTTAGGATTTTCCTTTCGGTCACCGGTTAGGATGCCGACATTCTTCTCGCCAAAAATCTCTGAAAATTCGCCGAACTTGGTATTGCTTAAAGCCTTTAAGGGAGAAGCATACCACGATTTCCCGCCATTTTTGTGAATCCGGTCGATTGCCTGCTGAGCTATCCAGGTTTTTCCTGCTCCGGTTGGTGCCGTGACCAGGCAGTCTGAATGTTTGGTTACCGATAAGGCTTCCAGCTGGAAAGGATCCGGTTTAAACGGCGTTTTATCCGGAACACCGATCGAGGCAAAAACTTTTTTGACTTTGGGATCGGCACCCGGTTTGATTTTGGGAAACCGACGCTTTTGGCCGGATTTTCTTTTTCTTGCCTTTGCCTTATAAAAATGCCGTTTACCTGATTTCATTAGCCTCTAAATATTTTGAGAATCATAATTCATCAAACAGTCGGGGAATTTTTATTAAAAGGGCTTTCTATCAGTGAAATGGATGGTCTTTTTTGGTGTTACGAATAACATTCATAGTTTGGAGATCATATTCTTCACACTTTTTTTAGCAACGGAATCCACATCAAAAGGCGAAACGCCATCCAGGTCCGCTTCTATTAACGCATTATCATACGAGATAAAACCGAGAAATTCAAAATGACTGAGATGCTTTCGCAGATAGGTTTCATCTTTATCGCTACGGATCTTGTTTCCGACCATATAAATATTTTTTAAGCCAATTTCTGCTGCCAGTTTGTTGATATGACCCGCAGTATCCATACTGCGACGTCCGGGCTCCACGACCACAATAAGTTTGTCTACAGCCGAGGCTGTAGCTCTGCCCAAGTGCTCGATTCCGGCCTCCATATCCATTACCACAACTTCATCCCTTACCAAAACAATATGAGTCATCAGTGCTCTGAGAAGCGTGCTTTCGGGGCATATACATCCTGACCCGCCTTTTTGAACTCCTCCGAGCAGCATCAGTTTTATGTTATCCAGTTTGGCCGATAGCGCATCCGGAAGATCGTCTACTTTAGGGTTTAATTTGAAAAACCCGCCCATACTTCCCGGTTTTGCTTCGGTTCTTTCGAAGATAAGATCTCTCATATCGGCAATAGGCGTTATTTTATCAGCATCGGGAATGCCGAGGGCGGCTGCAAGATTTGCATCCGGATCAGCATCGATCGCCAACACATGTTTCCCATTTTCATTCAATGTCCGTATTAAGAGGGCAGAGAATGTCGTTTTACCAACCCCTCCTTTACCACTGACTGCCAGTTTCATGGGTTATCCTTCCTGTTATTTTAGCGGTGAACCGCATTATGGGGATCATGGTCCTTTGATTACATTATAACACAAGATATGATCCGGGCAAGTTTATACCTAAATCTTGCATGAATATTGATGAGAATCTTTAAGTTACATAAATGAAGCGGATTAATAAAGAATCATCTAGCCAGACATCCACCCGAAGAGCATAGGATGATGATCTTTTTTCTCATCAATTTTCACCCAAAGGGCGAGCCGGAGGCTTTCATCTGCTACGTTATTAAAGGCTCGCAATAGTATAACTATGGCTTCGCCTTCAAGTGTCTTGCATATGAAAGTCTCCGACTCGTGCAAAATTCAGGTAATATACTGTATTATAAATCAACACAACAAATTGAAAGAAAATCTTGGTTAAATTCTTGACGGCAAAGGATTTTGTATATAGATTCACCTTTCATTAAAACCAAAAACCCTAAACTCTAAAATCTGGTAATGGATGAATATGGTGATTTTAAAGAGGTGATGAATGCTGAAATTCGATTTCAATTCTTCTTATGGTGAATATTTTCTGATCTTCATAGCGTTTGGGTTAATTATAATTCCAGCGTCTCATGCCGAAAATAGCAGCAAAAATCAGGGTCTGCCGCCGGTGCCGGTTCGTGTCGCCACCGTGGAAAAAAAGATGGTCTCAGACCAAATATCTTTGATTGGGACAACTGAAGCCATAGCAAAAAGCACTGTGGCCGCTGAAGTGTCAGGTGTAG